>NZ_JBSGDB010000643.1:0-4163 GCF_053602155.1 Streptomyces sp. NPDC004561 | reverse complement strand
CCCGGCCCGCCCCCCGCCGCCCACGACCGTGCACCTGACGGCGCGGCCCGGGGCGGCCGAGTGGCTCGCGCCCGAGCGGGTCCTCGCCCTGGCCCGGGACTTCGGCTCGCTGCTGCCGTACGACGTCCGGGTGGGCGAGGAGCGGATCACCGATCTGCCCGCGCCCTGGGACCGCCCCTACCCGAGCCCCGCCACGCGCCGGGCGGCGCTGTCCCGGCACTGCCGGGAGCTGTTCGGGTTCACGCCGCTGGACTCGATCGGCCTGGACGTGCCGCTGGCCGGGATCCGCGGGGTGGCGTACGTGCTGCCGTCGGCGGTCAGCCCCGCCCAGCGCGCCACCCACCGCGTCCACCTGAAGGGCATGCTGCTGACCGAGCGGGCCGAACAGCTCCTGCCGGACTGGGCGTTCTTCGTGCGCTGCGTGCTGGACACCGACAGTCTGCGGCCCACCGCCTCGCGCGAGTCGCTGTACGAGGACGAGACGCTCGCGGCCGTGCGGGACGCCCTCGGGGAAAGGATTCGCTCCTGGCTCACCGGGCTCGCGGCCGGTGACCCGGAGCGGCTGGCGGCGTTCCTGGCCGTGCACCACCTGGGTGTGAAGTCGCTGGCCCGGCACGACCACGACATGCTGCGCACGATGCTGCCGTGGCTGCCCTTCGAGACCACGGACGGGCGGCTGTCGCTGGAGGAGTTCGCGCAGCGGCACCCGGTGGTGCACTTCACCCGGACCGTCGAGGAGTACCGGCAGGTCGCGCCGATCGCCTCGGCGCAGGGCGTCGGGGTGGTCAACGGCGGCTACACGTACGACAGCGAGCTGGTCGAGGCGCTGCCGTCGGTGCGGCCGGGCTCGGCGGTCGCCGAGCTGGACGCGGACACCGTGACCGCGCACCTGGACACGGTCGACGCGGCCGAGGAACTGGCCCTGTCCGGCTTTCTGGCGGCCGCGCGGGCGAAGCTCGACCCGCTGGGCTGCGACGTGGTCCTGCGCGCCTTCCACCCGCTGTCCGTGCCCGCGCTGCACCTGGACGACCGGTCGGCCCGCCACGAGCAGGCGCGGGCGGAGGCCGAGGAGCGGGCCGACGACCTGTGGGCGGGCATCCTGGGCTCGCTGCGTGGTGGCGCCCCGCGCGCGCGTCTGGTGCTCAACCACCTCAACCCGCTGGTGCGCAGGATCAGTTCGCTGCGGGACCCCGAACTCGCCGGAACCGCGACCGAGTCGCTGTACGGGCAGGCGCTGCTGATGGCGCAGCGCCCGCTGCGGCCCGCCGACTCGGCGCTGCTCAACCGGGCGTTCATCGGCCTGCTGGAGTGGGCCACACACGGGGAGTCCGGGCACGGGGAGTCCGCACACGGGGAGAACGGCCGCTGATGGGTGAGATCACGGACTTCGACGCCCTGCGCCGGGCCATGGCGGACAACTCCGAGCAGCCGGAGGGCCCGGCCCGCAACGCGCGCGCCGAGCGGCTGCTCGCCGAGGCGGAGGGGCTCGGCGTCCCGCTGGCCGTCGTCGAGGCGCTCGGGCACCAGCTGAAGGTCTACAACTACAGCTCCGAGAAGGACAAGATGTTCGTCCCGTTCGCGCGGCTGCTGCGCATGTGGGACGAACGGCCCGAGGACTTCGACGCGTACGAGGCGCACTCTCTGCACTGGGTCTTCAAGTGGATGTCGGCCGGGATGCTGGACCAGCCGCACATCCCGCTCGCCTCCGTCGAGCGGTGGCTGGGCGAGATGGAGCACCGCTACCGGCTCGCCGGGCACTCCGAACGGGCCGTGCGCGCGGCCGAGTTCAGCGTGGCCGCGCATGTCGGGGACCTGGCGCGGGCCGAGCGGGCGTACGCCGCGTGGCTCGCCGCCGACCGGGACGAGATGGCCGACTGCCACGCCTGCGAGCTGCACGGCCAGGGCGCCTGGCAGGCGGACCGCGGCCGGGACGCGGAGGCGCTGGAGCTGTGGCGGCCGGTGCTGGACGGCGAGTACGGCTGTGCGCACGAGCCGCACTCCGTCCTCGCCTCCTCGCTGGCCCCGCTGCTCCGGCTGGGCCGCGTCGAGGAGGCGCGCGCGCACCATCTGCGGGGCCTCAGGCTCGTCCGCCCCATGGAGAGCATGCGCGGCGCGTACGCGGACCACGTCGAGTTCTGCGCGCTGACCGGCAACGAGGCGCGCGGTCTCGAACTGCTCGCCGAGCGGCCGGCGTACTTCACGGACACCGGGCATCCGCGCAGCCGGCTCGACTTCCTGGCCGTGGTGGCCCTGCTCACGGACCGGCTGACCGAGCTGGGCCTGGGCGGGCAGCGGGTGCCGGGCCCCGCCGGGCGGACCTGGACCGCCGCCGAACTCGCCGCCCACGCGCGCGCCGAGGCGCTGGAACTGGCGGAGCGCTTCGATACGCGCAACGGCACGTCGTACGTCGGCAACCGGGCACGCGCGCGTATGGCGCAGCGTCCCGGGGTGGAGCGGCTGCCGCTGGGCGTGCGGACGACGCCCCGTCCGGCGCCGGTGCCGGTGGCCGCTCCCCCGGCCGCGGACCTGCCCGCCGAATCCGGCCTGACCGTCCTGCTCGCCGAGGCACGGCGGCTGTCGGACACCCTGCGGCCGGACGCCCTGGAGACGTGGGCCGCCGTCGCCCGGGCCGCGCGGGACGCCGAGCTGGAGCCGCGGGACCGCGCGGAGATCGCCGACCACGAGGCCATGGCCCGCGGCCCCGAGGGCGTCCCGCTGTTCGAGCGGGCGGCCGCCCTCTACGCGGAGGCGGGCGACCCCGGGGAGGCGCTGGCGGCCCGCGCGCGGGGTGCCTACTTCCGCGCCCTCGCGGGCGAGGTGGACGCGGCCCTGACGGCCGTCTCGGGTCTGTACGACGAGGTGCTCGCGCTCTACGCCGACGAGGGCACCGGGCTGCGGCAGACGGCGTCGGTGGTGATGAGCAGGGCGCGGATCCTCATGTGCCGGGTGCACGAGCGGGGTCCCGGGAGCGCCGTCGCCGTCGCCGAGGCCGCCGTGCGCGAGGTGCCGGCGCTCGTCGAGGGGCGCTGCGGGGACGACGTACGCCTGAGGGCGCGGCTCGCCGAGGCGCGGGCCATGCTCGCCGAGCTGGCCGGGACCGCCGGGGACGAGGAGCGGGCGGCACGGTTGTTCCGGCGGGCCGCCGAGGAGTACGTGGCCGCCGGGCTGCCGTGGTTCGCGGTGGAGTACGAGGTGCGGGTCGCCGCGCTCGCCCACGAGGCCGGCGACCCGGCCGGGGCCGAACGGGCGCTGCGCGCGGCCCTGGAGCACGGCGGGCCGTACGTCGAGCCGGTCGGCCGGGCCCAGCTGCACCTGCAGCTCGCCGAGGTGGTCGGCGGACGCGGTGACGCCGTGGAGGCCGCCGGGCACGCCCTCGAGGCCGCGCACTGGGCCGACGAGGCCGGGGAGAGCGGCACGCTGGGCGCCTGGGCGCGGCAGCAGCTGGGCGGCTGCCTGCTGCGCCAGGGGCGGTACGCGGAGGCGGCCGAGGTGCTGGAGTCGGCGCTGGCCGACCTGCGGGCCGAGACGCACGGTGACGGGGCCGTCGTCCAGGCGCGCTGGTGGCTCGGGGACTGCCTGGCCGAGCTGGGCGAGCACCGGGCGGCGGCCGAAGAGCGGCTGCGGGCCGCCGAGATCGCCCGGCGCTGGCCCGAGCAGCAGGACCACGCCACGCTCGCCCACCTCGCCGCCGAGTCCCTCGGCAGCGCCGGGCTGCTGGCGGAGGCCGAAGCGGCCTACACGCGCGCGGGCGAGTTGTGGCGGGCCCTCGGCTACCCGTACTTCCTCGTGCGGTCCCTGCGCGCCCGGGCCTGGCTGGCGCTGCGCGCACCGGCCGGAACGGAGGGCGCGCGACGGTTGATGGCGCAGGCGGTGGACGCGTGCGAGCGCGCGCTGAAGTCCACGGCGGACCCCTCGGACCGGGACCGGCTCACCGCGGAACTCGCCGGCACCCACCGCCAGTTCGGCGACCTCCTGGCCCAAGCGGCGATCGAGGCGGCGGAGCGGGCCGGGGAGGCGCAGCACGCGGTGGCGGAGCACGCCGGGGAGGCAGAGCACGCGGTGGCGGATCACGCCGGGGAGGCAGAGCACGCGGTGGCGGATCACGCCGGGGAGGCAGAGCACGCGGTGGCGGATCACGCCGGGGAGGCAGAGCACGCGGTGGC
>NZ_JBSGDB010000642.1:0-4167 GCF_053602155.1 Streptomyces sp. NPDC004561 | reverse complement strand
ACGAGGGGAAGTGAAACATCTCAGTACCCTCAGGAAGAGAAAACAACCGTGATTCCGGGAGTAGTGGCGAGCGAAACCGGATGAGGCCACCCGGACCCCCGCGTCCGCGGTCGCCGCCGCGAGCCGGTCGAGGTCCGCCAGGCCCGGCGACGGCGCCAGCGGTGCCCGCTCCGGGGCGGCGGTGTCCCGGTCGGCCCGGCGGAGGGCCACC
The DNA here is from genome assembly GCF_053602155.1 of Streptomyces sp. NPDC004561. NCBI lineage: Bacteria > Bacillati > Actinomycetota > Actinomycetes > Kitasatosporales > Streptomycetaceae > Streptomyces > Streptomyces sp. NPDC004561. The sequence goes on along the minus strand of NZ_JBSGDB010000642.1, from coordinate 3,956 downwards.
AGGGTGCGCCGGAGGCCGGACAGGGTCTCTCTGCTGGTGGTCTCGATGGCGCGCAGCGCCTCCGCCGCCTCGGCGGGCTGGGTGTGGATGACCCGGCTGCCCACCCCGGCCTGGATGGCGATGATGCCGACGCTGTGCGCGATCATGTCGTGCAACTCCCGGGCGATCCGCAGCCGTTCGGCGGTCACCGCCTCGGCCACCTCCTGCGCGCGCAGCGCCACCGCGTGCTCGCGGCGCTCGCGGCCGAGCAGACCGACCATGCAGGAGGCGGCCATCGCCAGCAGCCCGATGACCTCGTTGACGATCAGGGCGTCCCCGTGCGCGAAGAGGGCGATCACCAGGCACTGCACGGTGAACGACACGGCCACGGCGACGGCCGGGACACGCCGCGCGCGGGTCGCGACGATCAAGCCGAGGACGAGGTCGACGGCCAGGTACGACAGGAACTGCCCCTGGAAGAACTCCCCCCGATTCACCTGGGAGGCGCCTGGCGGGACCACCACCACGGCGGTGGCGCCGAGCAGTGTCATCGCCAGAGCCACGACCGGCATCCGTCGCAGCACGCCGGTGAGCAGGCTCAGGGCCAGCAGCGAGCCCGCCGCGTGGACCGTGCCCGAGGCGCGCGGTGCGCCGCAAAGCAGCAGAAGCAGCACGAAGACGTACAGGACGCACCACGCCCAGGCCGAGACGTTCGCTCTCGTCACCGTCGTGCCCCTTCGGACGTGAGGTGGCGTCGACGCACGCGCGACGGCGGCGGCCCGGCCGATGTGGTGTCCATGCCGCGAGCGTAGCCAGCCGCCGCCCGCGCGGCATCGGCCCGCGGATGTACGCCCACGGGCTGAACCGTCGTGGTGGGCGGCCTGGACATATGGACGGCCCAGGGCCCGCGAGACGCAGGTCACATGCGGCCGTGTCACAGGGGGCCGGGCTGCCCCGTCTCAGGGGGCGGAGCCACCGACGACCGAAGGAGCACACCATGGACGCGCGACTGGACTACTTCGCCGACCCGAGCGCCGCCAAGGCCCTCACGTACGTCATGTCGGCGGGCCGGGCGGTCAAGGACTCGCCGCTGCCGGCCGCCACCCAGGAGCTGGTGGCGTTGCGGGTGAGCCAGATCAACGGCTGCGCCGTCTGCGTCGACATGCACACCAAGGAGGCCGCCGCCGCGGGCGAGACCGCGGTACGGCTGCATCTCGTCGCGGCCTGGCGGGAGGCCACGGTGTTCACCGAGGCCGAGCGGGCCGCGCTGGAGCTCGCGGAGGAGGGGACCCGGGTCGCGGACGCGGCCCTCGGGGTCAGTGCCGAGGTGTGGGCGCAGGCAGCCAAGCACTACGACCAGGAGCAGCTCACCGCCCTGGTGATCCTGGTGTCGTTCATGAACATGGTGAACCGGCTGAACGTCATCACCCAGCAGCCGGCCGGCGGTTACGAGGCGGGGCAGTTCCACTGAGCCGCGCCGACGGGGGATCGTCGGCGTGCACGGCCGGGTGAGACGGTTTCGGAGAGAGGGGATTCGGCGTGGGCAAGGCCGAGGAGTTCGAGGAGCTGCGGCCGCTGCTGTTCTCGATCGCCTATCGGATTCTGGGCAGTGTGGGCGAGGCCGAGGACGCGGTGCAGGAGACCTGGCTGCGCTTCGCCGGTTCCTCGACCCGGCCCACGTCGGTCAAGGCCTTTCTGGCGGCCGCGGTGACGCGGATCTCGATCGACGTGCTGCGCTCCGCGCGGGTGCGGCGTGAGGCCTATGTGGGCCCCTGGTTCCCGGAGCCGCTGCTGAACGATCCGTACGAGGATCCGGCTCGGTCGGTGGAGCTGGCCGACTCCGTGTCGATGGCGGCGCTGCTCCTGCTGGAGCGGCTGAGCCCGCTGGAGCGGGCGGTGTTCGTGCTGCGGGAGGTGTTCGCCTTCGGGTTCGACGAGGTCGCCGCCGCGGTGCGGCGTTCGGAGCCGGCCTGCCGGCAGCTCCTGGTTCGGGCGCGGCGGCACATGGCGGCCGGGCGGCCGCGGTTCCGGGCGGACCGTCAGGAGCGGCAGGAGCTGGCGACGCGGTTCTTCGACGCGCTGAAGGACGGCGATGTCGACGGACTGCGGGAACTCCTCGCCGCCGACGTGCAGTTGGTCGGAGACGGCGGCGGCAAGGCCCCGCAGCTGGCCAGGGCCGTCGCGGGGGCCCGGAACGTGGCCCGGGTGCTCGGCAACGTCTTCCCCCGGCTGCTCCGGATCGATGTGTCATGCGAGCCGCACGAGGTCAACGGCCAGCCGGGCGCGGTCTTCCGCGACCGGGACGGCAGGGTGCTCCAGACCCTGGCCCTCGACGTGCTCGACGGGCGGATCCAGACCGTTCGCGTGGTGCTCAATCCCGACAAGCTCGTCCACCTCGGCCCGGTCGCCGACGCCTGGGCCGTCACCCGGGAGGTGAAGAAGGCCCGCCGGCAGCCGGACTGACCCCGTGCGCGTCCGGGCCGGCCGGCCCGGGCGCGCGCCGCTCCACCGACGTCGCCCGCGGCCGCTGCGCCCCGCTACCCGCCGAAGCGGTCCCTCAGCTCCCGCTTCAGGATCTTGCCGCTCGCGTTGCGCGGCAAGGCGTCCACGAACAGGACCCGCTTGGGTGCCTTGAAGGCGGTGAGCTTGTCCCGTACGTGCGTGACGAGCTGATCCTCCGTCACCTCGCCGCGCGGGACGACCACGGCCGTGACCGCCTCGATCCAGCGCTCGTCCGGCAGCCCGATCACGGCCGCCTCCGCCACCGCCTCATGGGTGTAGAGCGCGTCCTCCACCTGGCGTGAGGCGACCAGCACACCACCGGAGTTGATGACGTCCTTCACCCGGTCGACGACGGTGAAGTACCCGTCCGTGTCCCGGACGGCGAGGTCGCCGGAGTGGAACCAGCCGTCGCGGAAGGCCGCCGCGGTCTCCTCGGGCTTGTCCCAGTAGCCCTCGCACAGCTGCGGTGAGCGGTAGACGATCTCCCCCGGCGTGCCGTCGGGCACGTCCTCGCCCTTGTCGTCCACGACCCGGGCGTCCACGAACAGCACGGTCCGCCCGCAGGAGTCGAGGCGGCCCTCGTGCTCCTCGGGGCCGAGCACGGTGGCCAGGGGGCCGATCTCGCTCTGCCCGAAGCAGTTGTAGAAGGCTAGCCGGGGCAGCCGTTCCCGCAGCCGCTCCAGGACCGGGACGGGCATGATGGACGCCCCGTAGTACGCCTTGCGCAGTCCGCCGAGGTCCCGGGTGGCGAAGTCGGGCCGGTTCGCCAGGCCGATCCACACCGTGGGCGGCGCGAACAGGCTGTCCACGCGGCCCGCCTCGATCAGGTCGAACAGGCGGTCACCGTCCGGCGCGTCCAGGATCACGTTGGTCGCGCCGACCGCTAGGTACGGCAGCAGGAACACGTGCATCTGCGCGGAGTGGTACAGCGGCAGCGCGTGCACCGGCCGGTCGCCGGCGCTGAGGTCGAGAGCGGTGATCGCGCTCAGGTACTCGTGCACCAGGGACCGGTGGGTCATCATCGCGCCCTTGGGCAGGGCGGTGGTGCCGGAGGTGTACAGCAGTTGCACCAGGTCCTCGGTGCGGGCCTCGGGACCGTCGTACGGCGGTGCGTCCGCGAGCCGGTCGAGGACCGAGTCCTCGCCGTCCCGCAGCGGCAGCACCCTTACGGAGTCCGGCAGTCGACCGGAGAGGGCCGGGTCGGCGAGCACCAGGGTGCTGCCCGACTGCCCCACGACGTAGGCCAGGTCGTCGCCGGTGAGGTTCTGGTTGACCGGCACATGGACCAGGCCCGCGCGGGCGCAGGCGACGAAGGCGATCAGATAGGCGTCGGAGTTGTGGCCGTACGCGCCGACCCGGTCGCCGGGCGAGAGGCCCTCCGCGAGCAGGAGCCCGGCCGCGCGGGAGAACCCCTCCTGGTCGAGGTGGCCCGCGAACTCGGCCTGGACGCCGAGGAGTTCGACACCGCGCTGATC
>NZ_JBSGDB010000641.1:0-4183 GCF_053602155.1 Streptomyces sp. NPDC004561 | reverse complement strand
AAACTGTTCAGCTTTGCCTGACAAATTGTCGGGTACTCGCCGCTCGTCGAGACACAGCACCCCGTGGTTCGCGCTGCGGCTCAGCCGTGGCAGTACCCGCTCGGCGCCGGGCCAGTGCCACTCGGCGGCACGCACGAACAGCCGCGAGTCGAGGTTGAGCAGCCGCGCGCGCAGGGCGTTCGGGGCGATGTTCGGGACGGTTAGGTCGACGTCTGGGCTCATAGGGGTCCGGTTACCCTGTAGTGCCCCTTTCTTGTGTTCCCGCGCGCGCCGGCCGCCCGGCCGGCGTATCCAAGGAGACCGCCCGGATGCGCCTGCTCCTGGTCCGCCACGGCGAGACCCCGTCCAACGTGCGCCACCTGCTGGACACCGCCGTGCCAGGACCGGGACTGACCCCGCTCGGCGAGGCGCAGGCCATCGCCCTGCCCGAGGCCCTCGCCGACGAGGACATCGAGGCCGTGTACGCCTCCACGCTGATCCGCACCCAGCTCACCGCGGCCCCGCTGGCCGCGGCCCGGGGCCTGGAGGTGATCGTCCGCGCCGGCATCCGCGAGCTGTCCGCCGGCGACCTGGAGCTGCTGCCCGGCGACGCCCCCGAGGCCCAGGCGTACATGCGCACGGCGTTCGCCTGGGCGGCCGGCGACACCGCGCTGCGCGTCCCCGGCGGGGAGAGCGGCGAGGAGGCCCTGGCCCGGTACGACGCGGTGGTCGCCGAGGCCGCCGCGAGCGGCGCCGGAACCGTCGCCCTGGTCAGCCACGGCGCCGCGATCCGCATGTGGACCGCCGCCCGCGCGGACAACGTCGACGTACCCTTCGCCGCCGCCCACCCCCTGGCCAACACCGGCGTGGTGATCCTCGAGGGCTCCCCGTCCGACGGCTGGAAGGCCCTCTCCTGGGCGGGCGCCACGGTGGAGCCGGCCGGCGAGCCCGGCCCGACGGGGGAGCCGCAGGAGCTGAACGGCAGGTGAGCGGGCACACCGCCGGAGACCGCGGATCCCGATAACGGTTTGCCCGGGCCGTACCCGGCACCGGAGAATGCCGCCCCATGGGACATCTGGAAGCCGCGCACCTCGAGTACCACCTTCCCGACGGCAGGACGCTGCTCGGTGACGTCTCCTTCCGGGTGGGCGAAGGCGCCGCCGTCGCCCTGGTCGGCCCGAACGGCGCCGGCAAGACCACCCTGCTGCGGCTGATCTCCGGCGAGCTGAAGCCGCACGGCGGCACGGTCACCGTCAGCGGCGGCCTCGGCGTGATGCGCCAGTTCGTCGGCTCGGTGCGGGACGAGACGACCGTACGGGACCTGCTGGTGTCCGTGGCCCCGCCCCGCATCCGGGAGGCCGCCCGGGCCGTCGACGAGGCCGAGCACGCCGTCATGACCGTCGACGACGAGGCCGCCCAGCTGCGCTACGCCCAGGCCCTCGCCGACTGGGCGGAGGTCCGCGGCTACGAGGCCGAGACCCTGTGGGACATCTGCACCACGGCCGCGCTCGGCGTGCCCTACGAGCGGGCCCAGTGGCGGCAGGTGCGCACCCTCTCCGGCGGCGAGCAGAAGCGGCTCGTGCTGGAGGCGCTGCTGCGCGGCACCGACGAGGTGCTGCTCCTGGACGAGCCCGACAACTACCTCGACGTGCCCGGCAAGCGGTGGCTGGAGGAGCAGCTCAGGGAGACCCGCAAGACGATCCTGTTCGTCTCCCACGACCGTGAACTCCTCGCCCGCGCCGCCGAGAAGATCGTCTCCGTGGAGCCCGGACCGGCCGGCGCCGACGCCTGGGTGCACGGCGGCGGCTTCGCCACCTACCACGAGGCCCGCCGGGAACGCTTCGCCCGCTTCGAGGAGCTGCGCCGCCGCTGGGACGAGAAGCACGCCCAGCTGAAGAAGCTCGTCCTCAACCTCCGCCAGGCGGCCTCCATCAGCCACGAGCTGGCCTCCCGCTACCAGGCCGCGCAGACCCGCCTGCGCAAGTTCGAGGAGGCCGGGCCGCCGCCCGAGCCGCCGCGCGAGCAGGACATCACGATGCGCCTCAAGGGCGGCCGGACCGGCGTCCGCGCCGTCACCTGCGAGGAGCTGGAGCTGACCGGTCTGATGAAGCCGTTCGGCCTGGAGGTCTTCTACGGCGAACGGGTCGCCGTCCTCGGCTCCAACGGCTCCGGCAAGTCCCACTTCCTGCGCCTGCTCGCCGGCGAGGAGGTGGCGCACACCGGCATGTGGAAGCTCGGCGCGCGGGTCGTGCCCGGCCACTTCGCGCAGACCCACGCCCACCCCGAGCTGGCGCGCCGCACCCTCCTCGACATCCTGTGGAAGGAGCACTCCCAGGACCGGGGCGCGGCCATGTCCCGGCTGCGCCGCTACGAGCTGACCCAGCAGGCCGAGCAGTCCTTCGACCGGCTCTCCGGCGGCCAGCAGGCCCGCTTCCAGATCCTGCTGCTGGAGCTGCGGGGAGCCACCGCGCTGCTGCTGGACGAGCCGACGGACAACCTCGACCTGGAGTCCGCCGAGGCTCTCCAGGAGGGCCTGGAGGCCTTCGAGGGCACGGTCCTCGCGGTCACCCACGACCGCTGGTTCGCCCGCTCCTTCGACCGCTTCCTGGTCTTCGGCAGCGACGGCCGGGTCCGCGAGACCACGCAGCCCGTCTGGGACGAGCGCAGGGTCGAGCGGGCGCGGTAGCCCGCGCCCGCCCGGGGCCTCACCTCCAGCGCAGCAGCGCGCCCAGGCCGCCCACCGCGACCTCGTCCCCGGTCTCCTCCAGCACCGTGGAGTGCCTGAGCTCCTCCACGGCCTCGTACACCGCCCGGCTGGTGGCCTCGTCGGCGCCCTGCTCCCGCAGCTGCCGGGCCACCGCCTCCGCCGTCAGATGCCGGCGGTGCTGCATGCCCTCGTGGTGCTGGGAGAGGTCGACGTATGCGGAGGCCCAGGACCCCGGATGTTCGTACAGTGGATTCAGGAAAGCGAGCTCCATGGATTCCTCCCGGAAACCGCTCGGGGCAGTGCGCCGGGCGGGTACCCGGTCCCGTATGAACGGACACGACGAGCGGGGCACCACCATGACCGGAGTCGACCCCAGCCGACTGGACGACCAGCAGCTCATGAAGGAGCTGGAGACGATCCACCGCACGCGCCACGACACCCTCCTGTACGGCTCGAACGACGCGCTGCGGGCCCACAACGAGCGCATGGCGCAGCTGGAGGGCGAGTATCTGCGCCGGAACCCGCGCCGCCTGGTCAGCTCCGGCCGCACCCGCGAGGGCGCCCGGGAGCGGCGCTGCGGCGAAACGGTCACTCCGGGCGCGTCCGGTACCTGAGGCGGGCGCCTCGCCCGCATCGGAGAAGGGCCGGCCCGTTTCCGGGCCGGCCCTCGGTGAGGCGGCTTCGCCTGCCTCCCGCTCTCAGCCCACCTCTCCGGCGAACACATGCAGGAAGGTGTCGCAGAAAGCCTTCAGGTCGTCCGGCTTGCGGCTGGTCACCAGCTGGTTGGGGCCGTGGTCGCAGACCTTCACCTGTTCGTCCACCCAGGTGCCGCCCGCGTTGCCGATGTCCGTCCGCAGACTCGGCCAGGACGTCAGCACCCGGCCGCGTACGACGTCCGCCTCCACCAGCGTCCACGGCGCGTGGCAGATCGCGGCGACCGGACGCCCCTCGTCGAAGAAGTCCTTCACGAAGGCGACGGCCTTCCCGTCCATCCGCAGGAAGTCCGGGTTGGCCACCCCGCCCGGCAGCACCAGGCCCCCGAACGAACCGGCGGACGCCTCGCCCACGACCTCGTCCACGTCGAAGGTGTCCGCCTTGTCGAGATGGTTGAACGCCTGGATCTTCCCGGCCTCGGTCGACACCAGCACCGGCTCGTGCCCGGCGTCGGAGACCGCCTTCCACGGCTCGGTCAGTTCGACCTGCTCGACGCCCTCGGGCGCCACCAGAAACGCGATACGCATGATTCTCAGCTTCCTTTCCCGGTCGCCCCGGTGTGCGTCGCCGACCGGGCCGGCCGCTTCCCCGTTGCCCGGCCCCGGCTCACCGGCCGCCCGCCAGCGCCTCGGCCAGCTGCTGGACATTGCCGAACCGCTCGGCGCGCGGCAGCCCCGCCACCGCGTCCACCAGCGGGTCCGGGGCGTTGTCCCGGCGCAGTGCCGCGGCCAGCTCGCCCGCCCGCGCAGGGAAGGCGCCGCGCCCCAGGACGCGGGCGAGCTC
>NZ_JBSGDB010000640.1:0-4190 GCF_053602155.1 Streptomyces sp. NPDC004561 | reverse complement strand
GGTTCTCATCGACGGCAGGGAATCACACAGAAGCGGAGGTGCCACAGGTCAAGCCCTTCGCCACGGATGGCCATGACTGTGCAGCCCGTTGTACGAGCACGTCACCGGCCGACCCCGGAAGGCGGGTGGGAGACAACAGCCCTTGCCAACAGGCCAGTCGGCCGCTGGCTTCGGCCCAAAAGGGAGCGTGACCAGGGTTTCCCTGCCCCTAGCCACGCTGCCCATCGGACAGTTCCTAGGGCCTGCGGGTCAGCTGCCCCGGCCGGCGTTTGCAGCCCCGCCACGACCTTCACCGGGAAGCGTGGCGGGCGAAGTGCCGGCGCCAGCCAAGGTAGAACTGATCGCGCCGACCGTCGATCGGTCAGCCGAGGTGGAGGGTGCTCAGTGCGGTGGTCCAGTCGGTGACGATCGCCTGCTGCGCCTGCGCCAGGGTGATCTTCCCGGAACAGACGGCGGTATGCAGCTTCGTCTCCACCGGATCCTTCTTGTTGTTCACCCCGGCACCGCTCTTGTGGCCGGGGTCCGCGGGCTCCACCCACAGGTTGCGCGGATCGTTGGGGTCACCGCCCAGCTGCAGACTGATCAGATGGTCGTACTCGGCATCCCCCATACGGCCGGTGAACCCGTACGAGGCGGCGTTCAGCCGCTTCTCCTTGCCCGTCACGTAGGCAGAGGGGCGCACGCCGGAGGTATAGCCACCCTTGCGGCAGACCGTCGACTTCAGATTCGCCTGCGTCACCGCCGGAGAGATCGCGCCGGGAGTGCACGTGTGGTCCTCCAGCGGCTCACCGTGCTCGTAGCGGTAGTGGCAACTGCCCGCGGCCGGCTGCTGCTGCACCGTGTACGACTTCTGCGGACCCGCACCCACCGCGATCGACCGCGACCCTCCCGGCGCACCCACCCCAGACCCTCCCGTCGCCGGGGCGCTGGATGACGAGGGGTCCGAGGAGCCCAGCGGCCCCAACGAGCAGCCTGCCAGTAGAAGGCAAGCAAGCAGGGCTGGCGGCACGGCACGACTGTGGATGGAACGCATGACGACCCCTCGCGGGCAGGCGGTAGCTGAGCAGATGCTGCCCTACCAGCCATGCCGTACACCGGCCGGGGTCCTCCCCGGGGAGCACGAAGGCGATTCGGCGGCGACGCGTGCAAAGGTAACCGCGGTCGCAGGCCTACGCAGCAGGCCTTGCTGCCGGTCGAGGGGGGCGGGCTGGCGGGCGCGCATAGTGTCTGCAACCGCACCCCGCAGCCGGCGCCTGGCTGCGGGACGCATGAAGAGACATCAGCTTGCCTGGCTGGCCCTCCATTCCAAGGCCTGGGGCTCTTCGGTGAACTCAACGAGGTGCTGTCCGGCGTACGTTTGCAAGGCTTCGCGTACCTGAGCCGGGGTGACGCGGAAGAATTCCTTGCGTGCATTGACGCGGTTGACCCGGTGTTCCGCGAACTCCTGGTGGAGCTGTGACTCCAGGCCGACGGCGTCTTTGCTGAAGATCAGGGCGTGGACGTCGAAGCGGAACGGCACGGCGGCGCCGCTGAGTTCGTAGACACGTTCCAGTGGTTCGAGGCGTCGTGTCATGCCGATCTTGACCATGCGCTCACCGAAGGCGCCGACGTTGGAGATCACGTACACGTATCCGGCTCGGATGTTTGCGGCGCGTGCTTCGACGGAGCCGAGGGCTTCTTCGATCTCCGCCAGCTTCGCTTCCATCTCTGCTACCGCGTCGGCGTCTCCGCGCTCCCGGAGCCGTTCCAGAGCGGCCTGGTAGTGGCGCTGCTCCTTCTGGAGCTTCTCCCGCTCGCGGTCCAACTCTCTTTGAGCGGCAGCCTCTTCCCTTTCGCGGGCCCGGATCTCCCGCTGGGCCTCCTTCTCCTCTTCCTTCTTCTGCAGGAAGTCCGCCGTCAGCTGGAGCTCACGCACTCGGGCGTCGTGGTACGCGTCGGAGATGCGGATGTTCATGGTTGCGCCGAGTTTGGCGATGGTCTCTCTGCTCTTGTAAAGACGGTCGACGAGCGATGCGAGGCGGTGGGGTTTCATTGTGCGCACCGCGTAGTCCGCCTCGGCGTTGTACGCCCTGAGCATGAGCTTGGAGAAGTCCCGAACCATCTTGCGTCCTGCGCGCGCAGACCCGTTGACCGTCCAGTCCTGTGCGGCGAGCACCGCCCGGTCGGTGCGGGCGAGATCCTTGATCTCACCTCGCAGCGAGTCCAGACGCGTGCGGTAGGCGATGGCGTCCTCCAGTTGGTGGCGGTAGGCGTAGATCCCGACCTGCTGGAGCATCACCGTTTCATCGGTGGTCACCACCTGCGCTTGCAGCTCGGCCAGTCGGCTGCTGGCCTGATAGGTCTCCTTGCGGACCCTCTCTGCCTCCTTGCGGGCCTGGGCGGCCTCCTTCGTGGCTGCCTTGGCCTCCTCTTTTTGCTGCTTCATCTCGTCACGGACCTGCCGACGGATCTGGTCGGCCTCTGCATCGGCGGCCGCGCGTACAGCCACTGTCTCTTCACGTGCCTGGCGCAAGGCGTCGAGTACCTGGACGGCGTCCATGCCCTGGGTGCTGGTGATCCATCCGCGCAGCTGAGCGATTTCCTCGGAGTCGTCGCGCCGTCGCCTGCTGAACAGGCCGCCACGGCGCGCGGGAGGAATGGGTGCCTCCGCGGTGGGGGCACTCGCTGCGGGGGCGAATGCGTCGGTCGGCTGCACTGGTGTCGCAGTCGTACCGAGTTGGTCCGTCGCCTTTGTAGTGGAACCGGTGACGCCGGCGTCACTGGCCTCGCGCAGGGGTTCTGGGACCCACAAGTGCCATCCTTCCGGAAGCGGCGGCCAGGAAGGGTCCGGGCGCCATCCGAGCGGTGGCGTCCACCCGGCAGGCGGAGTCGGCCAGCCTGGCGGCGGATTGAACCTGTAAAGCAACGTGCCCCCCAACTCGGCCTGTCCCCACAGGCCGACGACGAGTCGACATCCCCGCATTGATTTAGCTGTCCGGGCCAGGGTCAAACCCTCATTGATCGCTGCGGCCTGACCCGGAGGAAGGAGACTATTTCGGCAGGACCTGGCCCTGATCCGTCACGTAGTAGGTGTTCTTGCACTCCATGAGCGCAGACTCGGAGACGTCGTAGGGGCCGCCAGCCTGCTGAGTGCAAAACTTGTTCAGGATCTGGAACTTCTGCGCTGCCGTCACACCGACAGGCTGGTTGTTCTGCGACTGGTCATCCAACTGCCCCTGTATCCAGGGATCCGGGGAAGAGGTTCCCGAGCCCCCATCGGAACCCAGCACCGCGCCGCCCAGGAAGAACGAAGCGGCAGCAACACCGACAACGCCGCCCCACAGGGCCAACGGCCGCTTCCACCAAGGCGTCTCCATCCTCGACAGGATGGCCTTGTACTCCGGGCGTGTCTCGTACTCGTTCCGCCAGCCGTCCGGAGCCTGTTCCACGGCAACCCCCTCCAGCCCGACTGGCACCTTGATCATGCACGGAAAGCCGGGTGGCACAGAGTATGCACCATACATACATGGTTTCTACATGCACGGCCGGGTCGTGATCTACCCGTGAGCTTGGGCCGACGACCGCCGGACAGCACCTCCGGTGAATCCCTGACGGCCAGCTCAGACCGCGTTTGAGATCTTCCGTGTCCTGGGATCTGGGCGATCGTTGGGCCTGATGTGACTGGTGGGGGCTATCCGCCTGATCTGACGAACGATCAGTGGGCTCCATGGCCGAGCCGGCGTGGAGGGACAGCGGGGCTGGGCGGCCGCGGGCACTGCCCGTCGGCGGGGCGTTCTGCCGCCGGCTCGGTTGGTGGGTACGCCAGGAACACCAGAGCGCGACCATGACCGGACAGCTGCGGGTGCTGGGCAAGGAGAAGAAGGCGCCCGGCTCGGAGGATGTGGCGGGCAGCAGTGCCCGCCGAACAGCGGACGCTGATCACCCGGGCGATCGAGAGCGCCGACGGGTAGCTGCTCCAACTGCGCGGGGTGCGGACCGGACCGACCGCCGGCGTCGCCCAGCAGCTCCTGCGCAGCCTCCGCTACAGCGCAGCGCCTCCCGTTCGAGAACGCCTGGGGCTGCGGCTGCCGTGGCATCCGGTGCGGCCGTTCTCGCCGTGGGTATGCCCAGCTTGTCCAGGCGTTGCCGCCAGTGACCAGGACTGCTTGCCGTTCTCCGCTGACTGCACTCGGGGGTTCGTCGGTGGCGGT
>NZ_JBSGDB010000639.1:0-4191 GCF_053602155.1 Streptomyces sp. NPDC004561 | reverse complement strand
CCTGATGTCCTGCTGCGTGAAGGGGGCGACGACGAAGCCCCGGCGCGGGACCAGTCGGCCTACGCGTGGCTGCGGGACACGGCCGGCCGCTGAACGCGCCCCGGACCTGCCGGTTTGGCGTCGTACACGGCCTGACACCGACGCGCCCTGCGTTCCATCGTTGGTGCGCGGCGCGTCATGGCTGCCTAGCGTGGCCCCATGACCATGGACCAGACCCGGCCGGCCGGCGACGACCGGCGGTGGCAGGCGCTCGGGGTCTGTCTGACGGCGGGCTTCATGACGCTGCTCGACAGCTCGATCGTGAACGTCGCCCTGCCCTCGATGGAGCGCGGCCTGGGCGCCGACACGGCCGACGTGTCCTGGGTCGTCTCGGGCTACGCCCTCACCTTCGGGCTCGCCCTGGTCCCGGCCGGGCGGCTCGGCGACCTGCGCGGGCGGCGGGAGGTGTTCCTGTTCGGGCTCGCCCTGTTCACCCTGGCCTCGGCGGCCTGCGGGCTGGCATCGGGCGCCGGCTGGCTGGTGCTGTTCCGGCTGCTGCAGGGCGTGGCCTCGGGCATCGTGGCCCCGCAGACCACCGGGCTCATCCAGCAGATGTTCCAGGGCGCCGAGCGGGCCCGTGCGTTCGGCATGCTGGGCAGCGTGGTCGGGCTCTCCACGGCGGTCGGCCCGCCCGCCGGCGGGCTGCTGATCCATCTGTTCGGCACCGACGACGGATGGCGCTGGGTGTTCTACGTCAACCTGCCGATCGGGGTGGCCGCGTTCTGCGCGGCGCTGCGCTTCCTGCCGCGCGCCCCGGTGTCGCCGGGACGCCGGGAGGACATCGACCTGCCGGGCGTGCTGCTGCTCGGCGCGGGCGTGCTCGCGCTGATGCTGCCCCTGGTGCAGGAGCAGCAGTGGACGGGACGGCTCAAGTGGGGGCTGCTCCCGGTGGCCGTGGTGCTGCTGGCGGCGTTCTGGGTGTGGGAGCGGCAAAAGGGGCGGCGCGGACAGGCGCCGCTGCTGGACCTGCGGCTGTTCACCCAGCGGTCCTTCTCGCTCGGCGTGCTGCTGAACCTGGTCTACTTCGCGGGTTTCACCACGGTCTTCTTCGTCTACACCCTGTTCCTGCAGAACGGTGTGGCCTACAGCGCGCTCGCGGCTGGCTTCGCCTCCCTGCCCTTCGCGGTCGGTTCGGCGGCCGGGGCGGCCGTGGGCGGCAGGCTGGTCGTCCGTCACGGGCGCAGGCTGGTGATCGTCGGCCTCGGCGGGGTGGCGCTGGGCCTGATCGGGACGATCGGGGCGGTGCAGCTGGTGCCGGGCCCCGGGGTCGGCTGGGCGGCGGCGCTGCCGCTGCTCGTCGCGGGCCTCGGTTCGGGCGTCACGATCTCCCCCAACACCACGCTCACCCTGGCGAGCGTTCCGGTGCAGCGGGCCGGGGCGGCGGGCGGTGTGCTGGTGACGGCGCAGCGCATCGGCTCGGCGGCCGGGATCGCCGCGGTGGGCGCCGTGTACTTCGCGCACCTGGCCAACGAGGGCAGTCCCGCCGTGGCCCTGCAACTGGGCCTGCTCACGGCCGTGGGGATCATCGCGATCGCCCTGGTCGTCGCGGTGGTGGACCTGCGGGAGCGGCGGGTGGAGCCGGTGGTCGCCATTGCCGTGCCGAGCGAGTCGCGTCCGGAGGAACCCGACCCGGCGGCCTGAGACGGCCGCCCCTACGAGCGGCGGCGCGGCTTCCCGCGCTTCGCGGCGGGCTTGCCGCCACCGGTTCGGGCCGGCTTCCCCCGGCCCGCCGGCTTGGCGGCCGCGGGCTTCTGCCGGGCGCCGCTCTGCTCTGCGCGCCCGGGCTTCTTCTCGCTCGCGGGCCTGTCCGTCGTACGGCCGCGCGTGCTGTTGACCGTGCGGCCGCGGACGATGCCGATGAAGTCCTCCACCAGGTCGGTGGTGGCCTCCTGCGGCCAGGACAGGGCGATGCCGGACTGCGGGGCGTCGACGACCGGGCGGTAGGTGAGGTCCCGGCGGTGGTACAGGCGGGCCAGGGACTGCGGGACGACCAGGAGGCCGACGTTCGCCGCCACCAGCTCGACGGCGTCCGGTGTCGTCGCGGGCCGCTCGAAGGCGGGCTCGCCGGGCGGCGCGTCCCAGTCGAAGACGTCGTCGAGGGGGTGGAAGACCACCTCTTCGGCGAGGTCGGCGAGGGTGACCTCGTCCGCGGCCGTGATCAGGTGGTCCTTGGGGACGACGACCACGGTGGTCTCGGTGTAGAGGGGGATCGCGCTGAAGAAGTCGCGGTCGACGGGCAGCCGTACGAGGCCCGCGTCGGCCTCGCCCGCGCGCAGCAGCTCCGGCGCCTCGGCGGCCGGCACCTGGGCGAGGGTGAGCGGGATCTCGGGCAGGCGCTCGTGCCAGATCTTCACCCACTTGGCGGGCGTCACTCCGGGGACGTACGCGAGCCGGAACGACGGTGATTCCTCCGAGCCTGTCACCAGGCCAGGTTACCGGCCGTGGTCGGGGCTCCCGCACCCGGCCGATACCCTTGACCCCATGAGTTCGCAGCAGAGCACCCAGACGATGAAGCCCGCGACCGCGGCCAAGAAGCTGGGTGTGTACCTCCCCGCCACCCCCGCCTCGTTCCAGGAGGGTGTGGTTTCGCGCGCCGACCTGAACGAGCTGCAGGCCAACCCGCCGGAGTGGCTGCGCGAGCTGCGACTCAACGGCCCCCACCCGCGTCCGGTGGTCGCGGCGAAGCTCGGCGTGTCCATCGCCGGTCTCGCGCGCGGCGGGGTCACCGAGCCCCTGACCACCGAGCAGATCGAGGCGCTCAAGCAGGAGCGGCCCGAGTGGCTGGAGAAGGAGCGCGCCACCCAGGCGGAGGTGCGCAAGGAGACCGTGCGGATCAAGAACGCCAAGAAGGAGAAGGACGCCGGGCGCGGCTGATCGTCCCCCCGCGTCCCCGCTCGTCCACAACGCCCCCCGGCGCCCGGGGGGCGTTGTCAGTGGCCTCCCCTAGAGTTCCCGTCACTTGATCACTGCGGGTGCGGGGAGGCACGTATGGGGTGGGTGTCGGCCGGCGACTACGAGGTCGCCCTGGACGGCGGGAAGGTGGTGTGCCGCAACGCCGCCGGACGCCGGCTGAAGACCGTGCCGCCGAAGATCGCCGACGATCCCGCGGTCGTGGGCCTGCGGCAGCTCGTCGAGTGGCTGGAGCGGCACGAACGGCAGTGCCTGGCCGATGTGGAGCGGTGGATGGTCCGCTCGCTGCCGGTGCCGCTGAGCGTCGTCACCCGCGTCTGGCCCGATCCCGCCTGGCAGGCCGCGCTGCGCGACCTCGTCGTCACCGGCGCCGACGGAGAGATCGCCGGGTTCCTGCGGGACGCCGACCCCGAGCGGGGCCTCGGCCTCGTCGACCTCGACGGCGACACCGTCCGCATCGCCCCCGAGCAGGTGCACATCCCGCACCCCGTCCTCCTCGAAGACCTGGAGGAACTGCGGGAGTTCGCCGTCGACCTGGGCGTCGAACAGCGCGCCCAGCAGCTTTTCCGCGAGGTCTGGCAGCGCCCCGCCGCACTCGACGCCGAGGCGACGCAGGTCGAGGAGTACGCGGGCGGGGCCTTCAAGGAACTGCGCTTCCTGCACGGCCGGGCCGCCCAGCTCGGCTACCGCGTGCGCGGCGGCTACGCGGTGTGCTCCGTGGTGGAGGACGGCCGCACCGCCGAGGCCCGCGTCTGGATCGGTGACTACGACACCTACGCGCAGGCCGAGACGGGCCCGCTGGAGTGGGCCGGCGCCGGCGGGCGCGTGCTGAGGCTCGGTCAGGTCGGGCCGGTGGCCTGGTCGGAGGGCGTGCGCATGGCGGCCGCGCTGTACGCGGGGCGGGACATCGAGGACGAGGAGCGGGCGGCATGACGTACGACGAGAGCCGGCTGACCGCGCTGCTGGACGCCGGGGCCGTGCTGCCGCCGGGCAGCACCGCGCGCGAGGACGCCGACAGCCTCACCGTCCGCACCTACACCCACCCCGCCCTGGACGACCGCCGGGTGGTCCGGCTGGTGCCCGGCACCCTGGGCGAGGCCGAGGACCTGGCGCTGGAGTTCCTGGGCCTCGCCCGGGAGGAGGCGACACCGGAGGTCGGGCAGGTGCGCCGGGAGACGCTGGGCTTCCCGGCCTGGGCGCTGGTCAACGACCCTGCGAACGGCCATCACGCGCTCGCCCTGG
>NZ_JBSGDB010000638.1:0-4221 GCF_053602155.1 Streptomyces sp. NPDC004561 | reverse complement strand
GGCCGCGGCTCGGGACGCCAGGTGGCCACCAGGGCCGCGGCCAGCAGGAGTTCGGCGAGATCGCCGCCGTAGTACATGATCTCCGCGCCGCCCTGCACCTCGGGGATCGGCGCATGGACGTCCACCCAGAAGCCGCCGTACATCAGCTGCGCCATGACGGCGTGCAGCGTGATGGCGCCGCCGAGCCAGAGCAGCCGGGCGCGGACGCCGGGGCGGCCGGGGACCGGGTCGGGCCCCGCGACGACGTAGGCGAACAGGCAGCCCGACAGCAGGAAGTGGGCGTGCAGCAGCCAGTGCGCGGCCGGGTGGGCCATGGCGGTGTCGTAGAGCGGCGTGAAGTAGAGGACCCCGAGGCTGCCGGTGGACAGCGTCAGGGCGATGGCCGGATGGGCGAGCACGCGGGCGGGGCGGCTGTGCAGGACCGAGGTCAGCCGGCGGGCCCTGGGGGCGGGCAGGGTGCGCAGCAGAAGGGTCACGGGAGCGCCGAGCACCAGGGCGAGCGGGGCGTACATGCCGATGAGCATGTGCTGGGCCATGTGACCGCGGAAGTCGCGGTGCGCGAACGGCGCGAGGGGCGGCAGCAGCGCCGCGGCCAGCAGCCCGAGCCCCGCGACGAAGCACGCCGTGCGCCAGGGACTCCAGCCCAGGGCCGGGTTGCGGCGCCGGGCCCGGTGCGCCAGCGAGAGGTAGCCGACGGCGCAGGCCGACAGGGCGAGCGCGGGGAGCAGGATCTCCAGCAGGCCACCGCCGCCGGAGCCGTGGTCCATCGGGTGCGTGCCGTGGTTCATCGGACCTCTCCCGCCGCTTCACGGGCGACGGAGCCCTCGGGGTCGAAGGGCCCTCCGCCGCGCTGGAGCAGCCAGCCGCCGGCCAGCAGCAGGGCGCCCAGCGCCAGGAAGCCGAGGTCCCACCAGAGCTGGTGAGGGCCCCCGCGGACGTGGTGGATGCCCAGGATCTGGTGGTCCAGGAGGCCTTCCACGAGGTTGAAGACGCCCCAGCCGGCCAGGATCCACCCCCACAGCACCCGTGAGGCCCACACCCGGCGCCGGTCGCGGGTGACCCGGGAGTAGAGGATGCCCAGACCGGTCAGGACGGAGAGCCAGCACACCACATGGAAGATCCCGTCCCACAGGGTGTTCATCTCCAGCCCCGAAACCGTGTGGGGGTCGTAGTACTTCACGCCGATGCGGTCGTGGTTGGTGCTGGTGAGCATGTGGTGCCACTGCAGCAACTGGTGCAGCACGATGCCGTCGACGAAACCGCCCAGGCCCACCCCCAGGACGATCCCCGGCAGTTGAAGGCCGGCGGGCGCCGGACCGGTCGTCGACTCACCCGTGGTGGTTGCCATCGCCGTGTCTCCGTCCCCTCGGAAATATGGCGGCCCGCCCGCACGCGCGGGTCCCGGACAGGCGAGGTCCCGGTCGTACGAGCCGCAGCCGAACTCCCTACGGACTATCAGCTCCCGCTCCGCCCCGCTGCCGGGCCTCCCGGCGTTTGGCCGACTTCGAGCGGCACCGCGAACGTGACGGACCGTGCCACGGCCATTGACTCGGCGGAGCCGCATTGGTTGAGTGGCTCATCCACTGAGCCACTGGGAGGACGGCGTGGAGGCACTGCCCCGCGAGACCATCGTCGATGTCCTGGAGAGCCGTCTGCGCGAGGACATCCTCGCCGGACGCCACCCGGCCGGCAGCTACCTGCCGCCGGAGCGCACGCTCGCCGACGGATACGGCGTCACCCGCACCACCCTCAAGCACGCGTTCGGACGCCTGGCCCAGGCCGGGCTGCTGGAGACCCGGCACGGTGTCGGCACCCGCGTACGGGACTACCTGCGCCTGGGCGGCGCCGACCTGCTGCCCATGCTCGTACGGCACAGCCCCGACTGGATCGGCGAGATCTTCGAAGTACGGCGCCACATCGGCACGTTGATCGCCGAACGCGCCGCCGCCCGGGCGACCGGCCGCCAACGGGCCGAACTGCGCGCGCTCCTGACGGCCGTGGGTGAGGCGGCGGACGCCGACGCCGTGCAGCTCGCGGACATCGAGGTCCACCGGGCCCTGGCCCGCGCCACCGGCAACCGCGTCTACGTCCTGCTGACCAACACCCTCTTCAACGCCTATCTGCCGGTGCGCGCCGCGCTCAGAGGGCCGTTCGAGGACGCCGAGGCGGCACGCGGGCGCCTGGAACCGGTGGTCGGCGCGGTGGCGGCCGGCGACGAGGCCGGCGCCCGGCGGGCCGCCGGACGGTACCTGACGGCGACCGAGCGGATCATGCTGGAGGGCCTCGCGTGAGCGCGGACCCGACCCCACGCACGGCCACGGGCGACAGTGGTCCGTCCGCGCGCGGCACCGGCTTCAGCGAGACGATGCTCGGCACACTGACGCTCGACGACGAGGACCACGCCCGCCGGGTCCGCCTCGATCTGACCGTCTCGGCGGACCACCCGCTGCGGCTCCTCGGCACCACCCACGCCCGGGCCACCGGCCGCATCCGCGTCGCCGGCTGGGCCGACGACCCCTACGTGCAGGGCGAGTTGGAGATATCACCCCTCGCGCGCCGCCGTATCCGCTACCGCGTCACCTTCACCACCGACGGCCGCCGGGTCACTCTCGACGGCTGGAAGTCCGTCACCCCGCGCAGGCCCGTCGCGTCGATGACCGTACTGCCGTACACCCTCTACGAGGACGGCGCCCGGATCGGCACGGGCGCCCTGCGCTTCCCCCTCGGTACCCAACTCCTCCCGTTCCTGGCCAGTTTCCGCTTCCCGCGCAGGGAGGACCCCGGCGCCTTCCTCGCACCCCGCTGGCAGGGCGAGCCGGGCCGCACCGAGGTCTGGTACACCACCGTCACCGACCCGGACACCGGCAGCGGACTGTGGCTGCACCACGAACTGACCGCCCCGGCCGACGGATCCGAGCCGTACGCGCACGGCTGGGCCGCGGTCTTCCCCAAGGACGGCCCCGTGCGGCACGCCCGCTTCGGCCCCGCCGCATGGACACCCGGGAGGACCGGATTCAGCGCCGACGGGGTCACGGTCCGGCCCGGACACCTGACCGGATCGGCCGAAAACGGCGCCCTGTGCTGGGACCTCACCGAACGGCCCGCGGACGAGCCGCTGTTCACCTTCCCCCGCTGGTCCTGGCGCCGGCCCCTGCTGCCGGCCGCACAGATGCTCCCCGCCGCGCGGGCCTCCTACGACGGCACCTTCACCCATGACGGCACCACGCTGACACTCACCGGGGCCCCCGGCGCGTCCGCCCGGATCTACGGCCACGGAAACGCCCGCCGCTGGGCCTGGCTGCACGCCGACCTCGGCGGCGGAGACGTACTGGAGGCCGTCGCTGCCGTGTCCATGCGCCCGGGACTGCGCGGCCTTCCCCCCTTGGTGTTCCTCCGGCTGCGCCGGCACGGCCGCGACTGGCCGCGGCGACCCGAGCGGCCGGCCGTCGGCTGGGCCGGCGCGGGGCGCTTCCGCGCCGACATCGCCCTGCCCACCTGGACCGTCACCGGCCGCAGCGGTCCGCGCCGGATCCGCGTGGAGGTCACCCAGCCCGCCGACCGCACGCTCGCCCTGGACTACACCGACCCCGACGGCGGGCACGCGACGTGCCGCAACAGCGAACGCGCCGACGCGCACGTCCTGTTGGAACGGTGGTGGTTCGGCGGCTGGCGCACCGAGGCGGAGTGGACGCTCGACGGCACGGCGCACGCGGAGGTGGGCACACGATGAGTCTCGACGGCCTCGTCTCCGCCCTCATCGCCGACGACGGCACCGGCGACTGGCCCCGGCGCGTCCCCGCCCGGCTGGAGACGGTCCTCACCACGATGCCGCTCGCCGCCCGGGCCGGCCTGCGGGCAGCCGCGCGCGGCGTGGACGCCTACGCCGTGGCCCGCACCGGACGCACCCTCGGGGCACTCACCCCGCCAGAAAGGGAGTCCGTACTGGGGGAGTTGTCCGCACGGCCCGCCCTCCTGCCGCTGCTGGACGTGCTCAAGGTCCCGGTCCTGCTCGCGGCCGGCACGGAACGGATGCTCCACGACGGTCCCGCACCACGCGGCCGCGCACGTCAGGACCCGCCGCTGGACCTGACACCCGCGTCCGCGTGGCCCGCTCGCAGCACCGCCGACGCCGTGGTCGTCGGCTCGGGCGCCGGCGGCGCGCTCATCCTCGTCCTGGAGAACAAGGCCGTCTCCCTCGAGGAATCCGGCGCCTTTATGCAC
>NZ_JBSGDB010000637.1:0-4224 GCF_053602155.1 Streptomyces sp. NPDC004561 | reverse complement strand
GCCCTGCCGCCCGCCGTACGCCGCCGGATCCTGCGGGCCGGGCGGCAGGGGGCTGAACGTCCGGGCCGCCGGGCTAGGGTTCCTGCTGCCCCGCCGTCGCGACCGGCTCGGCCGGGACCGCCCAGGGGAGTTCGATGGAGACCGTCTTGCCGCCCTCGCGGGTGGGGCGGATGCGGAGTTTGCCGCCGCACTCGGCGGTGAGCCAGCGGATGATGACCATGCCGCGCCCGTTGTCCTGCTGGACGGCGGCGGGCAGTCTCTTCGGGAAGCGCGGATGACTGTCCGTGACGCCGACGCGGAGGTGTTCGTCGCGGTCCAGGGCGATGTCCACCGTGAAGGTGGGCGACTGACCGAAGGTGTGCTGTACGGCGTTGGTGGCGAGTTCGGAGACGATGAGTCGCACGGTGTCGGCCAGCTCGGTGTCGGACGGCAGGCCCCACTCCGCCAGCGTGCTCACGACGTAGGAGCGGGCGGCGAAGACCGAGGCGGGATCGCTCGGCAGAGTGACGGATGCTTCCAGATGGTCTGCCATGACGAGGTCGTCCCTTTCCCACGGGAGCGCAGTCCGACACGGAGCGGATGGTTCGAGTACGGTCCCGGACTGGTGCTTGCTCGCCAGATTGCCACCACCGGGCCGGTCACGGGGAGCGATCCACCAAGATGTGCATATATCTGTCGCTCGAAGCGGTGAACTCTACGACGCGAGACCGTATTTGGGCGGCCCGGAAGGAGTAAGGAGGAGCCCATGCAGAACGGGCCTGCCGTACGCCGCCGCAAACTGGGCGCCGAACTGCGCACGCTGCGTACCGACGCTGGGCTCACGAGTGGTGAGGCCGCCCATATGGTCGGCTGGCACCAGTCGAAGGTGAGCCGCATCGAGACGGGCGCCAGTGGCGTGAAACCGGGGGATGTGCGCCTGCTCCTGGACGCATACGACGTGCGGGACGTCCAACTGCGCGAGTTACTGCTGATGTTGGCGGGGTCCGAGGACGCCGGCGACCGTAACCGCTGGTGGCACGCCTACCGCGGGGTGCTGCCGCCCACCTACCGTGACTTCATCAGCCTGGAGTCCCAGGCGGGCGCGATGCGCACCCTGGAGACCACGGTCGTGCCCGGCCTGCTGCAGACGGCCGAGTACGCCCGCGCGGTGACCCGGGCGGCCGTGAACGACCTGGACGAGGAACGCCTGGACGCGCTGGTGGAGGTCCGTCTGGCCAGGCAGGACGTGTTGCGTTCGAATCCGCCGCTGGAGCTGTGCGCGGTCCTGGACGAGGCGGTGCTGCGCCGCGAGGTCGGCGGTCACGAGGTGATGACCCGCCAGCTGGAGCGGCTGACGGAGGCCGCGCGTCTGCCCCAAGTCTGTTTGCAGGTACTGCCGTTCGGGGCGGGAGCGCATGTCGGCCTCACCGGGCCTTTCGTTATCTTCTCATTTCCGAGCACTTCTGATCTGGACGTGGTTGTTCTCGACCAGCTGACGAGTAGCCTCTACCTGGAGCGGAAAGAAGACCTCATGGCCTACTCCGAGGCCTTCAACACCCTTCAGAACCACGCCCTTTCCCCCGAGGACTCGTTGGACTACATCGCCGGGATAGGTGACGGCGCGTAAGGAGGCACCATGTCAGCCATGCCTCGGAACGTCCCTGCCAGTACCGACCTGCACGACGTGCGCTGGCTGCGCAGCAGTTACAGCACGGGAGCCAACAACTGCGTGGAGACGGCCCGGCCGCACTCCGGCCCCTGGTCCGGACTGCTCGCCGTGCGCGACTCGAAGGCTCCGGCCGGACCCGCGCTCATCTTCTCCACCGCCAGCTGGGCCTACTTCGTGACCACTCTCTGATCAGATTCGGTCAATTCTTGTCAGTCCTGTGCGAGACACGGCCGTGTCACGCCGACTCATGGTCGCGTTTCGCCGATCACCCGTACAGCGCGTTCGATCTCGGCCCCGGAGAGGTCCGCACGGGCGGTCAGCCTCAGGCGTGAGATGCCGTCGGGCACGGAGGGAGGTCGGAAGCAGCCCACGGCCAGGCCGGCCGTACGGCAGTCGGCCGCCCAGCGCACCGCCTGCTCCGGGGACGGAGCCCGCACGGAGACCACCGCGGCGTCCGGACGCACCGCCTCCAGACCCGCGGCGGTCAGCCGGGCGTGCAGGTCCGCGGCCACCTCCCGGGCCCGGGCCGCCCGCCCCGGCTCGCGGCGCAGCAGCCGCAGCGCCGCGAGGGCCGCACCGGCCGCCGCCGGGGCGAGGCCCGTGTCGAAGATGAACGTCCGGGCCGCGTTGACCAGATGGTCGATCACCGGGGCCGGGCCCAGCACCACTCCGCCCTGGCTGCCGAGCGACTTGGACAGGGTGGCCGTGGCCACCACGTCCTCGGCGCCCGCGAGTCCGGCCTCGAACGGCGCGCCGCGCCCGCCGTCGCCGAGCACGCCGAGACCGTGGGCGTCGTCCACGACCAGTCCGGCGCCGCGCTCCCGGCACGCCTCGGCCAGTGCGGCCAGCGGCGCCCGGTCCCCGTCGACGGAGAACACCGTGTCGGAGACGACGATCGCCGTTCCCTCGTGCGTGGCGAGGGCCTTGCGCACGGCCTCCGGGTCGGCGTGCCCGACCACCTGGGTGGCGCCCCGGGCGAGCCGGCAGCCGTCGATGAGGGAGGCGTGGTTGCCCGCGTCGGAGACGATCAGGGAGTCGTGCGGGCCGAGCGCGGTGACGGCGGCCAGGTTGGCGGCGTAACCGGAGGAGAAGACCAGGGCCGCCTCGAAGCCGCAGAAGGCGGCCAGCTCGCGCTCCAGCTCGGTGTGCAACTCGGTGGTGCCGGTGACCAGCCGGGAGCCGGTGGAGCCGCCGCCCCAGGTCCGCGCGGCCCGGGCCGCGCCCTCGGTCACCTCGGGGTGGTGGGCGAGGCCCAGGTAGTCGTTGCTCGCCAGATCCAGCAGCGGCGAGTCGGCGGGGCGCGGGCGCAGGGTCCGTACGAGTCCCGCGCCGCGGCGCGCCCGAGCCTGCTCCTCGATCCAGCCGAACGCCATGACTCCTCCGGTGCTTTTGTAGGTAGCGGACAGACACTAGCGGCACGACCGGCCACCCAGGGTGTGGCAATACCCACACGGTGAACCGTCTCCGTTGTGCAAACTCTCCTTGGCCCGGAGCGGCTCCGTAGGACAGGATCGGGCCTCATGGACCTGCTGAACACGCTGGTGGACAAGGGGCTTCGGCGCGAGCTGCCGACCCGCGAGGAAGCGCTCGCCGTACTGGCCACCTCCGACGACGACCTGCTCGATGTGGTGGCCGCGGCCGGCAAGGTGCGCCGGCACTGGTTCGGCCGGCGCGTGAAACTGAACTACCTCGTCAACCTCAAGTCCGGCCTGTGCCCGGAGGACTGCTCCTACTGCTCCCAGCGGCTCGGCTCCGAGGCCGGCATCCTGAAGTACACCTGGCTCAAGCCCGGCGAGGCGTCCGAGGCGGCCGCCGCGGGCCTGGCGGGCGGCGCCAAGCGCGTCTGCCTGGTGGCCAGCGGTCGCGGTCCGACGGACCGGGACGTGGACCGGGTCTCGGAGACCATCAAGGCGATCAAGGACCAGAACGAGGGCGTCGAGGTGTGCGCGTGCCTCGGCCTGCTCTCCGACGGCCAGGCCGAGCGGCTGCGCGAGGCGGGCGCGGACGCCTACAACCACAACCTGAACACCTCCGAGTCCACCTACGGCGACATCACCACCACCCACACGTACGCCGACCGGGTGGACACGGTGCAGAAGGCGCACTCGGCCGGCCTGTCCGCCTGCTCCGGTCTCATCGCGGGCATGGGCGAGACGGACGAGGACCTGGTGGACGTCGTCTTCTCGCTGCGCGAGCTGGATCCCGACTCCGTTCCGGTGAACTTCCTGATCCCCTTCGAGGGCACCCCGCTGGCCAAGGAGTGGAACCTCACCCCGCAGCGCTGCCTGCGGATCCTCGCGATGGTCCGCTTCGTCTGCCCGGACGTGGAGGTGCGCATCGCGGGCGGCCGCGAGGTCCATCTGCGCTCGATGCAGCCCCTCGCGCTGCACCTGGCCAACTCCATCTTCCTCGGCGACTACCTGACCAGTGAGGGCCAGGCGGGCAAGGCCGACCTGGAGATGGTCGCGGACGCCGGCTTCGAGGTGGAGGGCGCCGACCAGGTGACCCTGCCGGAGCACCGGGTGGCCGGCGGCTGCCACGACGGCGGCTCCGGCGGCTGCCACGACGACGCCGGC
>NZ_JBSGDB010000636.1:0-4231 GCF_053602155.1 Streptomyces sp. NPDC004561 | reverse complement strand
AAGCCACGGTCGAAAATGATCTCGGCGGCCAGCCGGGAGTCGGAGCACCCGAACATCACGGCGAAGGGCTGCTGGGACGGTGCGATCTCGGCGCGCCGGACGGCGTCCTGGTTCGGGTGCTCAGAGGAGCCGGCGACGAAGCGCTGGTTACCAGCCAACAGCAGCTCGAAGGCGTCGCGGGGCGACGGGGTCTGGATCTCGGTCATGGCCGCAGCCTACGGTCACGCCCCGGCCGTAGCGCTTGGTGGCGGGCTTCTCAGGTGCTCGCGGCTTCGTCGTCCTTGACAGATGCCGGGTCAGATGCCGGGCGAAGCTGGCCGCGGGCCGGACCGCCGAAGGGCGGGGTCAGGGTGTCGAGTCGCGCGGCGAGATCGGGATGGGCGGCGGTCAGGTGGGGGCGGGTTGCCTTGAGGGGATGGATGAGGGCGGCGGGATCTTCGTGGGCGAGGGCCTCGTCGAGCCGGCTGAGTGAGGTGCGGGCCGCGTTGGGCAGGTCGGTGAGGGCGCTGATCTGGCCGGCGATGCGGCGCAGGTCTGCTGCGTGGCGGCGGGCCCAGGCGGTGGTGGTGCGTTCGGCGGCGCGGCGTTCGCGGGTGGCCTGGACGCGTTGTTCGCCGGTGGTTCCGGCGGGACCGGGCTGCCCCCGCAGGTAGCGGCGTTCGGCGGCCTGGCGGCTGGCAACGCCGAGGGGGTGGGCGAGGTCCGCCCAGCTGGCACCCGCCTGGCGGGCGGTTTCGATCAGGCCGGTTTCCCATCCAGCGAGTTCCTCGCGTACCTGCCGCAGCAGCAGAAGCGAGGCCAGGGCCTGCTCCGGGCCGGGGTCGTGCGTCTCGGCAGTGCCGGGGGCTTCGTGCCGGGCGGTATGCAGGGCGTCGTCTATGGCGTGCAGGGCCGCCGCCGCGGCCAGGAAGGACGCTGGGCTTGGTACGTCGGCGCTGGACGATGCCGGCTGGTCGGTCGTGGGCATACGCACCTCCCGCAGTGGGTCATCTTTTGGACGACACTGAGTTTGTCATCCATTGGATGACATGTTACAACGGTGTCAGTGAGGCGCATTGGCAGCCACTGCCTGAACCTGCTGGAGGTGTTTTCCGATGTTGATGCGCACTGACCCCTTCCGGGAGCTGGACCGGCTGGCGCAGCAGATGATGGGTCCGGGCACTTGGTCGAGGCCGTCCCCGATGCCGATGGACGCCTACCGCGAGGGTGACCAGTACGTGGTGGCCCTCGACCTGCCGGGCATCAGCCCGGAGGCGATCGACATCGACGTCGAGCGGAACATGCTGACTGTCAAGGCCGAGCGGCGGCCCGTGGCGAATGCCGACGACGTGCAGATGGAACTGTCGGAACGGCCGCTGGGCGTCTTCTCCCGTCAGATCGTGCTCGCCGACACCCTGGACACCGAGAACATCCAGGCCGACTACGACGCGGGCGTGCTCACCTTGCGCATCCCGATCGCCGAGCGCGCCAAGCCCCGCAAGATCACCATCGGCGTCGGATCCGGCCGCAAGGGGATCTCCGGCTGAGCCGGACCCGATGAGGGCCGAAGAGCGGCGGAGGACGGATACCTGACCCCCCATCCGTCCTCCGCACCCGGTGGACAGGGAAGGGGCGACGGCCGACATGACGGTGCGACGCGAAGCATTCCTCGACCACGTGAAGGACCGCGGCGAGTACGACCTTGCAGGAGGCTGAGCGCGTAGCCCGCGTGGTTCTCGCCCTGCTGGGCGCGCACCTGGTCGGCGAGGTACGGGCTCAGCTGGCGGCGTGTCTGCCGGAAGACTTTGCCCTGGTTCTTCTCAATCCGCTGCAGGGTGCCGAGCGGCTGTCCGCAGAGCGGTTTGTGCGGGCGACCGCGCGGCGTGGATCGGAGGGGCCACCGAGCGGACGGCGACGTCAGCGCCTTCCTGTCCGCGGTCGCCGACGCCGCCCGCGACGATCTCCTCAAACAGATACTGCTACAGCTTCCCGCTGGCTACGACCTCCTCTTCGGCCGCCGCCAGCCCACCTGACCACCCACCCAAGTGACCGCACACCCGGCCACCGTGGCCTTGGTGTCAGAAAGGCAACCACCACCGTGATGTCCGACCGGCGTACCTCGCTCGAGCAGCCCTACGGGAGGGCGTACGAGCAGATGCTGGAAAAGGTCCGCTACGAAGGCGCCTACCCCAGTCGTGAGAGGGCCGAGGAAGCCGTCCGCCTCGTCGTGGCGGGACTGGGACGCCAGCTGACCGGTGACGAACGCGTCGAACTGGCCGCCCGCCTCCCCCTCGAAGCGGCACGCATCCTCACCGCCCAGGTCCCCGACATCCAGCCGCTGGGTGGCTGGGCCTTCGTTAAAGACCTCGCCGCCCGCACCGGCGCCTCCCTGGGCACCACCCGCTGGGACACCGGATCAGTGTTCTCCGCCGTCGCAGTCCACGCCGGCCCTGAACTCCTGACCCGCATCCTGCACCAGCTTCCCTCCGGCTACGCGCTTCTGTTCGGCCGCGCTGAACTCGCCCCCGCTGCATAACAGGGCGCGCGCGCCGCGTCGCTGTCCGCCTTGTGCCCAAGGGCGCCGAGAGAACTACATTCGCCCGCTGGGCCGCCCGCATCCACCTGCTGGCACGAGCAGGCGAGCGCATCGGCCGATCTGTCGGTAAGCGTCGGTCTGAAATCATGGCCGTTCGCTGGAACACAGTGATACCTCAGCCAACGACACGCGGGCCGCGGTGTCCGAGCCGGACGGGGCCGTCGTCGGCGACGCCGGGTTCCACGGGCCGCCGGACAAGGCCGGCATGGTCGAGGTCGGCTACACCGTCGTGCCCGGATACCGCCGCCAGGGCTATGCCCGTGCCATGCTGAGGGCGCTGCTCGTCCGGGCCGCCGCCGAACCCGGTGTCAAAACCGTACGGGCCGTGATCAACTCCGACAACAACGCCTCCCTGGCCACCATCGCGGGCTTCGGTTTCACGCGCGTCGGCGAGCAGGGGAACGAGCGCGACGGACTCGAGATCGTCTTCGAGGTCCCAGCAGACGCAATTCATGCCGAGCAGCCTCACGGTCCTGGGGGCTCAGGGCTGATCAGTGGAGGATGCTGACGGCCCTGGCGATGACCAGCAGTGAAGTAACCAGAGCGGAGACGCCCTGGACAGTCATAAGGAGCTTGGCACGGGTGGACAGCGGCATCGTGTCGGTCGGGCTGAACGCCGTGGAATTGGTGACGGACACATACAGGTAGTCCGTCAGCGTGGGCACCCAGTCCGATGAACGGCTGGCGCCGGCGGCCACTTCCTCGACAGCGTCATCGTTCTCGTCCTGCGGAAAGCGGAAGTCGGCCAGGGGTAGTGCACTCCGAGGCACTTGCGTGCGGCTGACAGGGCCACCCCGATCCAGCTCCCAGTAGGCCAGTCCGAAAACGATGATGTTGGTGAACCAGACCTGCAACGCGGCGACAAGCAGCCCACGGCCGTCCTGCACGCCCGCGTAGACGAGCTCGTGGATCAACAGGCTCAGCGCGACGAGGTTGCTCGCTGCAATGACGGCGACCAGGGTCAAGGACAGTGCGCGGAACGTCTTCGTCTGGCGGGTCAGCCGCTTGGGGTTGAGGGCGACGAGCGGCACAAGGAGGAGGAACTCCAGGGCCGGCAGCACGTAGCGCGGGGCGAGCAAAAGCCGTTGCGGCAGGGCGAGATAGAGTGCGATGGCAGCGAGCGTCGCGACCACTGCGGGCAGCCGGGCTTCCCCTCTGCGTTCGTGGCGCGGGTGACGGGTGCGGGCATCCACTCGCGTGCGGGTCACGTTCCCTCTTCTCCTGTCAGCTTCTGTCGCCAGCCGTACACGCGTTGTATCGGCACGGTGGTGCAACCTCGGCGCGTGCACACGACAGTGTGCAGCAAATGCCCCGATTCGCAGGTTCAAAGCCATGGCCAGACACCAACATCGCGTCCACTCCCGCTCCGGCGGACTCCGCAGCATGGAGAGCACGGGCGGCCGTGTCTGGCACCGTCGACCACGACGGGCTTCGCGTCGGCCGCCCAAGCTGCATCGCCGACAGACCGTCACCTCCTGGACGAGCCCGGCGAACACGCTGCGGCTGCCAGCGGCGTGTTCGCCACCACGCAGGAGATGGCCAACGCCGTGGGTATCGCGGTCGTCGGCGCGATCTTCTTCACAGTGGCCGGGCACCACGGAGGTGTGCACGGCTACCCCACTGCGTTCAGTGAGTCGCTGTACTCCCGGGCGGGCG
>NZ_JBSGDB010000635.1:0-4242 GCF_053602155.1 Streptomyces sp. NPDC004561 | reverse complement strand
GCGTCAACGTTCTGTGGGCCCTGATCCGTGACCGACGGTGCTACCAAGTGACACCGCCCGTCACTGCGCCAGCTTGACTTCGACATTGGGAAGCCCACTGCGGGCCAGGCGGGTGCGCTTGCCGAGATGCTGCGTGATCACTGCACCCTGTACAACGCCGCGTTGCAGGAACGCCGCGACGCCTGGCGGCACGCCTCGAAGACGACCATCCGATACGGGCAGCAGTCCGCCCAGCTCAAGGACATCCGCGCCTTCGATCCGCAGGGCCAGGGACGCTGGTCGTTGTCCTCTCAGCAGGCGACGTTGCGCCGTCTGGACAGGGCGTTCGCCGCGTTCTCCAGGCGCGTCAAGGCCGGGGAGAAGCCGGGGTATCCGCGTTTCAGGTCGGGCCGGCGGTTCGACACGGTGGAGTTCCCGAAGGACGGCGACGGCTGCCGCTGGGATGCCACCCCGCACGACCCCGTCACCCGTGTGCGCCTCCAGGGCGTCGGGCACGTCAGGGTGCACCGGCACCGGCCCGTGATCGGCAGGGTCAAGACGATCTCGGTCAAGCGCGAGGGCAGGCGCTGGTATGTCATCCTGACCGCCGAGCAAGCCCAGCCCGAACCACTTCCGACAACCGGCTCCGTGGTCGGCGTCGACATGGGCGTAGCCAACTTTCTCGCCGACTCGGGCGGCGGGTTGGTACCCAACCCCTGCCACGGGGCCAAAGCCGCTGCGAAGCTCGAAGCCGCACAGCAGGCGCTCAGCCGATGCGAGCGCGGCAGCAAGCGGCGCCGCAAAGCCGTGGAGACCGTCGCCCGGCTGCACCGCAAGGTCCGCCGTCGGCGCCTGGACCACGCCCACAAGACCGCGCTCGCCTTGGTGCGGGAGTACGACTTCATCGCGCACGAAGACCTCAAGATCCGAAACATGGTCAAGGCCCCCGCACCCAAGCCCGACCCCGACCAGCCGGGCAGCTTCCTGCCCAACGGAGCGGCGGCGAAGGCCAGGCTCAACCACTCGATCTCGGACGCCGGATGGGGGCTGTTCCTGACGATCCCGCACGCCAAGGCTGAGAGCGCCGGACGGGAAGTGATCGCCGTGAATCCCCGCAACACCTCCCGAACCTGCCCCGAATGCGGGCACGTCTCAGCGGAGAACCGGCCCACCCAGGAGACGCTCCACTGTCAGTCCTGCGGCCACGAGGCGCACGCTGACACGGTGGGGGCCGTCAACGTTCTACGGGCCGGGCTGGTCCGTCGCGAAGCCCAACCGGCACAGCGAGAAGCCCCCACTTTAAGGGGGGAGGAGTCACGCTCCATGCCGAACGCGGTCGCCCCCCTGACGCCTTCGAATGGGATCCCGTTCGACCACCGTGACAGAGGCCAGGCCAGACGGATCGGGTATGGCAGAACGGAGCTTGAGCGCCGGCCAGGCCGTCCGACTCCGGGTGCGCAGCCCAACTGCACCGCCAGACCTGACCGCTGCCCGCACCCGCGTTCCGGCAAGAGCGTCGCGGCCCGGTCGCGGGGCACCGCAATCTCCACCGGGCCGAGGAGGACGGTCGCCCGGAGGGTTCCAACTCCTCGACGACTTCGCTGCCGTGCGCGAGAGTCAGGACAGCAGGCCGAGTGAGGTCGGAGTCCGGCAGTGAAGAGCGCGTTTTCGCGTGACAGGCACAAGCCTCCACCGGCACCTGCTGACGTCTCACGGGGGACGTCACCGTGACGGTCCCGGCAGGATGCGTTCCAGGGCCTCCCATGTGATGTCGCGGGCCTTTTCCGCTGCTTCGGCCTTTCCGCCGCCGCGCAGGCCGAAGAGGCGTTTGGCGACGAGGAGGTAGACGCTGATCGCCACGTTGATGACCAGGGTCAGGACCTTGGTCGCGGTGATGCGACCTTCGGCCAGCTCATAGATCTCCGGGGCGAGCAGTACCGTGGTGGCCACGAAGGTCAGGTATTCCGCCCAGCGCTTGGTCAGCCACAGCCCGACCGCCTCGACGGCTTCGAGCGCCGCGTAGGCCGCGAGGATGAGCCCGATGGCCCACAAGGTCGTCGAACGCGCGGCGAAGGCCTTGCTCAGCTCACCCAGCAGGCCCTGCCCGGATCTGCCGGTGGGTCCGCCGATGCCGTTCTGGAGTACGTCCATCGTCCGGTAGAAAGGCCCCCTGAGGCGGTGGCGCTCGTGCGTGAAGCCGAGTACGGCGACCGAGAGGACGCCGAGCACCAGGAAGTGCAGCAAGCGGTCGAGCGCGATCAGCCGGAGCACGTAGCGGTCACGCAGCGGTTTGCCGCGCAGCGGAATCACGATCTCCTCGCGTTCGGGCGGGAACTCCCGCTCCGGGTGCGCGGCCGGCCGCACCGGGAGCCAGGCGTCACAGCGCAGGCAGCGGTGCCAGCGAAGTCCGTCCCCGAAGTCTCTGACCAGTACCGCGTCCGTGCCACGCACCTGGGCCGCGTCCGTGCCCTCCAAGCGGTGGCCGTGCCGTGCGCAGCCCAGGAGTTCGTACCAGAACAACCGGTGCCGCTTGGGGCCGATGCCAGGAGGCGGGTCCATGCAGATGTCTTCGGTCATGGTCCGTATCGTCCTGCCACAACGGTGTCCACGCAGCAAACCTGCCCGTTACTCACCCGGTGTCGTCCACGGCCCGCCTGCGGCGGGGGCGGCGACACCGTGTCCGACGCGACCCTCCCGTGACGGCATCGACGTCTTCGCCACGTCACCCGAACGGACGGCACATCACTGAACACGGGGCGGGTAGACGGGCCCGGCGCACACCACCCACGCGTCTGGAAGGACGGGGTCGATGAGTATGTCGGACAAGATCACCGTCCCTGGAGCGCCCGGACGCCCGTGCGGGACGGCGGCGTGCGAGAGCGGCGGCAGGAGGGGTCGGTGGCGGGCCGCTCTACGCCGGACACCTGTGGCCATCTGGAACGACGACGTGACGGACTGGGCCGCCGCTCCGACCTACTACGCGGTCCTCGCACTGTTCCCCGTCCTTCTCGTAACTGCTGTCGGTGCTGGGGCTCACCATGCCCACGGCGAAACCCGAAGTGATCGACCGGCTCACGGGGGTGGTCCCCGCCGAATCCCGCGTTCTGCTGCGTGATGCCCTGCTGGAGATGGCCCGCCAGTCGACCGCGGCCTGGATGCTGCTCTTCTTCGGTTCGGCGGGGGCACTGTGGCCGGGTTCCGGCTACCGGAGCGTCTTGCGTCGGGCCCTGCACGCCATGCACCACGTCAGTGCGCACCGGCCGGTGTGGCGGACTGCTCCACACACCGTGATCACGGTGCTGGTACCGCTCGCCTCCCTCCTGACCACGACGCTCGCTCTGCTGGTGAGCGGCAGTCTGGTGCGCCGCCTGGGCCGGGCACTGAACATGGGCACCGTTCCGCAGGCCGGGTGGGAGACCCTGCGCTTGCCCGTTCCGGCAGTGGTGGCCGTCGCCCTGATCCCGGTGCTCTACCGTGCGGGCTCCGCGCCGTCGCGTCCGCTGCGGAGGAAGGCTCCGGGCGGCGGCCTCGCGATCGTGCTGGTGCTGTCGGCCTCCTTCGGTTTTACCGTCTACGCCTCGCACGCGAGCACGTACCACCGCCTGTACGGCTCCCTGGCAGGGGCGGTGGTCTTCATCGTCTGGCTGTGGCTGGCGAACCCGGCCCTCCTCACGGGCGCTCAGTTCAACGCCGAACTGGCTAGGCGAGCCGACGGCGCCCACCCGCGGGAACGTCCCGAATGATCGACTGGCGGCAGGGACGGGGCCGCCTTCCCGCACAGCGCGGTGTCGGGCCGCTCCGGCGGAAGCCGCGGGGCCGGGCATTCCTGTGTCTGGTCATCGGCGGGCCAAGAACGCCCTAAATCAGCAGTGGCGGCTCCGGATATCGGACCGAAGCGGCGGGTGTCGGTCACACACGCCTGCACGAAGCGTGGTGCCGGACCCCGGGGAGCATCCACCGTGCGTGGCACCGCGCGGGACACGGTCGGCGTGACCAGCAGTCATGCGAGCGGGCAGCCGCGCCGGACGCCGCGGTGCCGTACCGGGCGGGCGGCTCGAAGCCTTCCTTGTTGGGGACGAAGCGCGTTGTCATACTCGTCGGCGTTTGGCATGGGCACGCCTTTCTGGGGGCGCCCGTGCCGTGCTTCCCTCCTGCCCCGGCCCTCCGAGCGGACGGGGCAACCCCCACTGAAGGTTAGCCACGCGTTCCACTCACCGCTGATGGACCCGATGTTGGAGGAGTTCGGGCAGGCCGTCAGTGGTC
>NZ_JBSGDB010000634.1:0-4248 GCF_053602155.1 Streptomyces sp. NPDC004561 | reverse complement strand
CACAGCAATCTCGTCCGGAGTCACGCACACTCAACGCCACACCGGGCCCAGAGGACACGCACCACCACAACCGACCTGACCAAGCACTACTAGAGTCCGTCCAGCTCCGCGCGTCGCGCTGCAATCCGCTCCAGCTCCTCGGGGCCCATCATGCGCCGGACCGTAGGCGCGGCATCAGCGACGGCGGGCTGGAATCCGAAAAACGGCCCTGCCACTTCAAGATGGCGCAGCTTCAGTGAACGTGACCGTGGCACCAACATCGTGAGATGGCACATCTAGCGCAGTAACCACGCGGCCCCGGGTCTCCGCCCTGCCCTTCAGGGCGGCCGGGGGCCCTCTCTCTGCACGGCTCGGCACACTACGGTCCCGCGCGGCACCCGGCCCGTCCCGCTACCAGGGGCGGGCCGCTGTCATGCGCGCCCCGCCGCACCGCCGTCTGACGGCCTTGGGCTGCCGTCGCGTGGGGTGTGTTGTGTTGCTAACGCTGTCGCAGGTGACAGTGCGTTCCGCCGGAAGGTGACTCGCACGAACTCCCCGCCCTTTACGGGTAGTTGGGCGTTGCAGTGCGGCCGGGCTGTGCCTGCGCGGTCACGCCTCGGATCCGGCTGATGGCCCGCCGGGCTGTCTCACCTCACATTCACTGATGAAGGAACCGCTATGCACTCCTACCTTCCTCCCCTGGCTATCGGCCTGGTGGCGTCACCGGCCTCATTGCGGAGCGGCCGGTCCCGGTTAGGACCGCGCCCCGCCACCGGCCCCGCGCTGGGCACCCTCTTGCCCGGCGTGGGGCCGTCCGGGCACTGTGGTGGATCGCGGTGATCGTGCTCATCGTGTGGCTGCTCGGCTTCGTCGTCCGGTCTGCGGACAGCGGCGGCCGTAGGGGCCGCTGGTACCGCTGGTAGGCGAAAGGCACCCGGCGCGAGGAGCGCGCCCGACGCCTGAGCAATGAGTGGGCCCGGCCGCTACGGACACTGTTGGTAAATGGCTAGGCCCTGGCCGTGACGTCAGTCTTCACCACCTGGTTGTTGGTGGTGAAGACCGACGTGGCGTCTGGGGAGGGTGTCGATGTCGTTGCGGAAGAGCGGGCTGAGTGAGATCCCGGCCGAGACAGCGCGGGTGGCTCGGATGGTGTGTCCGGATGGCACGTTGGCGATGAGGCTGCGCGACGAGTTCGGGGAGGTCTTCGGCGGTGACAGATTCGCTGCTCTGTTTCCCCACCGGGGTCGGCCGGCGGTTTCGCCGGGCGTGTTGGCGCTGGTCACCGTGCTGCAGTTCGCCGAGGGACTGTCGGACCGGCAGGCCGCCGAGGCGGTGCGCGTCAGGATCGACTGGAAGTACGCGCTGGGCCTGGAGCTGACGGCCACTGGGTTCGATTTCTCGGTGCTCAGCGAGTTCCGCGCCCGCTTGGTGAAGGGGCGGATGGCTGACGAGGTCTTCGAGCGGGTGCTCTGGGCGGCCAGGGAACGTGGGCTGTTGAAGACAGCGGGGCGAGCGCGGACCGACTCCTCGCACGTGCTGGCGGCGATCCGGGCGGTCAACCACAAGGAGATGCTCGGGGAGACGCTGCGGGCGGCCTTGAACGCGCTCGCGACGGCGTTTCCCGAATGGCTGGCCGCGCAGGTCTCCCCGGACTGGTTCGACCGTTACGGTCACCGTGTGGAGGAGTCCAGGCTGCCCCGGGGCGTCCGCAAGCGCAGGGAGTGGGTCCAGCAGGCCGGGGTCGACGGGATGCGGCTGATGGAGGCGATTTTCTCACCGCAGGCTCCGCCCGGAGCACGCTCGCTGAAGGCGGTCGAGCTCCTGCGGCTCATCTGGGTGCACAACTTCCAAGTCACCGAGGGGCAGGTGTCGTTGCGCGATGCGAAGAATATTCCGCCGGGCCGGTTACGTCCCTTCTCCCCCTACGATCCAGACGCCCGAGCCGGCAACAAGCGGGGCAGCACCTGGACTGGCTATGTGCTGCAGTTGACCGAGACATGCGAACCGGACGCCCCGAACTTGATCACCCATGTCGCCACCACGGACGCGTCCGTGAGCGACATGAAGATGACCGAGGTCATTCGCGCAGACCTACGAGACCGGGACAGGCTGCCCGTCATCCACCTGGTCGATACCAACTACGTTGACGCCCAACGACTGGCGGCCGCCGAGCGGACGGGCTTCAAGCTGGTGGGGCCGATCCAGAAGAACAGGGCCGCGCAGTCATCCAGCAGATTCACCACCGAGGCGTTCGCGGTGGACTGGCAGGCCAAGCGCGTGACCTGTCCCAACGGTCAGGTCGCCGACGGCTGGCGTTCCCGCCTCTCTTCGCACGGCGTCCCGGTGATCCAGGTCCGGTTTCCCGCCCTCGTCTGTCGACCCTGTCCCGACGTGCAGACCTGCGCTCCCTCGAAGGCCGGCCGGGGCCGGGAGATCATGTTGCGGGAGAGGGACGCGCACGACGCGATCCAGAAGAACCGCGCCGACCAGCGGGATCCCGAGTGGCAGAGCCTCTATCAGCACCGCCAGGGCATTGAGGGAACTATCTCGCAGGGTGTCCGCGCCTTCGGCCTGCGCCGGTCCCGCTACCGCGGCCAGCCGAAGACAAGCCTCCAACACCTCTTCACCGCCACCGCGATGAATCTCACCCGGCTCGACGCCTGGATCACCGGCACACCTCGCGCCGGAACCCGCGCCTCTCGCTTCGAACGACTGCGTCCCACCGCTTGACGCGGCGGGACACAGCACAAGGCCCAGTCATTTACCAACAGTGTCCGCTACGGCCGGGCCCACTGGCGTGTAAAAGACGCTCCCATTGCGGCGGTTGGGAGGGATCGGGCTTATCGGACGCACCGCAGGGTACGTGAGTCATGCACCGGCCCCGCAGACTCAGCAGTGGAACCCTGCTCCTCCTGTCTGCGGGGTCGGTGCGTATCGCGCTTGCGTCTGGTTTGGTCGGGTGGCCAGGCCGCGCGGCTCGTCCCCGGCGCAGGTGACCTTGCCGGTATGCCTCCGCGCGGTCCTCGTTGCTGCCCAGCCGGGGCACGCCGGCGGCCCGGTTGCGGATGGCTCTGCGGCGCCGCCACCGCTCGATCGGCCTTGTGCTGTCGCGGCCCGTCCAGCCTTCAGGTGCAGTGGAGGGTGGGATTCCTGCCGTGTGGGTTTCACAGGGGCGGGAACGCGTTTTCTCGGAGAGCGGACCGTCCTTCTTAGCTGTGGGAGTTGTCATGCCAGCAGGATCCAGTTCCAAGCGCGAGCGTCAGTATGAGCACATCAAGGAGGGCGTGCAGAAGCGCGGTGCTTCTGCGGGGCGGGCGAAGGAAATCGCCGCGCGGACGGTCAACAAGGAGCGTGCGAGGTCGGGGGAGTCGAGGACAGCGAGCAAGACCTCCACCGGCGACAAGAAGTCCGCGTCGCAGCGTGGTGGCGAGCGCTCCCGCGGCGGTGCGCAGGGCCCCACCAGGGACCAGCTCTACGAAGAGGCCAAGAAGAAGAACATCGAGGGCCGCTCCTCGATGAACAAGGACCAGCTGCGTAAGGCAGTCGGGCGCTGACTCTTGGCAGCCGCTGGCGTCCCGACGGGCGGAGCCTTCACCGGAGCTCGTCCTAGCAGTCCGGCGTCCGCGAAGGCCAGATGAGCGAGCGGGAACCTGCACCGCATGCGTCACCGACGAACGGCATCCATGCGTATTGCTCGCCGTTCCGCGTTTACTCGCTGGCAACGCTGGCGCTCCGGTCCCACCCTGCACATCCCGCGGGGCGCCGACGACGTCGAGAACACCAACCGCAGGATCCTGCTGTACGGCGTCATGCCCCTGTGGTTCGTGCCGGCTGTCGCCGACTGGGTGATGCACCGCCGCTCCGATATCGAGCACACGAGCGGGGTGCGCGAATCAGCGATCCACGCCCTGATGATGACCGAGGCAGGCCTGCCGAAGGTCGCAGGCCTGACCGCCAAGGTGAACCCCAGCTGCCTACTGGTACCTGGGCCAGCAACGGATGCACCGGGTGACCCAGCCACCGCCCGTGCAGCCCGTCGCGGGCCCGGCCCAGCGGTGCCGCCTGAATCACCCGCTGCACGGCGTCGAGCAACCGGTCCCCACCAGAGAACCGCTCCACCCGATCCACGGCCTTCAGGATCCGGCCCGGGCCCTGGGGAACGGGTCTGAGAGGCCCGGTTCCGCTTGTCTGCATGTCCGCACTCGGCACAGGTCTGGCTGGTGTACGCCGGGTCGACGAAGACCAGGGGCACGCCGGCACGGCGTGCCT
>NZ_JBSGDB010000633.1:0-4295 GCF_053602155.1 Streptomyces sp. NPDC004561 | reverse complement strand
GTCGGCGTGCTCGGCTCGGTGATGTCGGAGCGGATCACGTATGAACCTCGCGCCCTGTTCCATCGGGCGTACATTGATCCACATGGAACTGCTCCCCAACTCCCGCACGGAGCCCGACGGTTCCGCGGTCATCAGGGTCCTGAGCCACAACATCCGCTCGATGCGGGACGACACCGGCGCCCTGGCCAGGGTGATCGCCGCCTGCGCCCCCGACCTGGTCCTCGTCCAGGAGGCCCCCCGCTTCTTCCGCTGGCGCAAGAAGCTGGCGCGGCTGGCGGAGGCCTCCGGCCTGGTGGTCCTCACGGGGGGCGCCACGGCGGCCGGACCGGCGGTCCTCTGCTCGCTGCGGGCCGTCGTCGAGCGGACCGAGGACGTCCTGCTGCCCCTCACCCCCGGCCTCCACCGGCGCGGCCTCGCCACCGGGGTGGTCCGCTTCGGCGGCGCCCGCCTCGGAGTGATCAGCTGCCATCTGTCGCTCCAGGACGACGAGCGCCACGAACAGGGGCGCCTGCTCCTCGACCGTCTCGCCGGACTCGGTGTCGAGCACGCCGTCGCGGGCGGCGACCTGAACGAAGGCCCGGACGGCCGCACCTTCCGCCTCCTCGCCGGCGGCCTCCAGGACTGCCGGGCCGTCGCTCCCTGGGGCGGCGAGGAGACCTGGACGCACAGCGAGCCCCACCGGCGCATCGACGCGATCTTCGCCACCAAGGGCGTCGAGGTGCTCGGCTGCGGGGTCCCGCTGGACCAGCCCGGCGTCACACGGGCCGACCTGACCGCAGCCACGGACCACCTTCCGGTCCTGGCGGCACTGCGCATCCCGGCCGCCGGTACGACGTCCTGAACCAGGTGCAGCAAAGGCCCTGGGCCGGATCGACGGGCGCCACCTGCTCGGCCGGGGCCGACGGCTCAGGCGCCCGTACCGCCCGGCCGCAGCCCGTCGATCAGCGCCCGCAGCCCGGCCGCACAACTGCCGTCCGGCACGGCGCCACACTCAGCACCGGCACCGCAGCCGCACCGAGCCCGCACCCGCGGAAACCTCTGCCCCGCCTCCGCCGAGCCCCGCGTGCAGCCGGTCGGCCGTCGCCGTGGCGGTCCCGCCGGCCGGCCCCGTCGCGTGCCGGCAGCTCGACCTCGTGTCACACCCGCTCGGCGGCCGTCGGTACGAGGTCGCACAAAGGTCAGGCCGCCGGGTGCCCAGCGCGCCCCCGGGGTCTCAGACCACGGCCCCCCGCCCGGGATCGTCGTCCTCGTCGTCCGTGCGCATCCGCGTCACCAGCGTCGCGAAGCCGCCGAGGAAGCCGCCGATGCCGGCGGTCTCCAGCCACCAGGTCATCTCCCAGCCGAGCACCACGGCCAGCAGGAGCAGGACCGGGCCGCCGACGACACCCAGCCACGCGAACTTCGCGGTGGTGTCGGCGGCCGGCAGCGGGGGCGGCTCGGGGGGCACGAAGTGGTCCTCGTCGTCCTCGTCGAAGTCGTCCCCGGACGGCTCGGCCGCCCGGTGGACGCGCGGGCCGACACCGGGCGCGAACGAGATCGAGCTGCCCAGCGGCCGGGCGGGCCGCTGCTCCCCGGAGTCGCCGGGGTCCTCGGACGGGGCGTCCTTCTCCAGCAGCGCGAGGTCCTCCACCGGCTTGAAGGGCTTCGTCCCCGGCGGGTCCGACGGCTCGTCGCCGTACCCGGCCACGATGGCCCGCCAGGCGGCGTCCTCGTCGAAGGGCACCCCCTGCTCGTCCGGCTCCCGGCCCTCGCGGTCCTCGCGGCCCCCGCGGTCGGAGTCGTGCTCAGCCAACTGCCGCCGTCCCTTCCTTGCCGACACCGGGTGCGAGCCGGCCGATGAAGCCGAGGCTCTCCTCGCAGATCCGGTCCGCATCCTCGTCCAACGTCGCCACGTGGTAGCTGTGTTCCAGCACGATCTCCGTCACGTCCATGGACGACACCCGGCTCAGCACGCGGGCCGAGTCGGCCGCCGGGACGACATGGTCCTGGGCGCTGCGCAGCAGCAGCAACGGCTGGGTGACCTGCGGCAGCTCACCGTCCAGCCGGCTCAGGAACCGCCGCAGCGAGTGCGCCGCGTGCAGCGGCACCCGGTCGTAACCCAGCTCCGCCGCGCCCTCCTTGGCGATGTCGCTGGCGATGCCCTTCGTCGTCCGCACGAGATGCCGGGCCACCGGGAGGGCGTACGCCGACAGGCCGTGGACCTTGTTCGCCGGGTTGACGACCACCACGCCCGTGACCCGCTCGCCGTGCCGCGCGGCCAGCCGCAACGCCAGGGCCCCGCCCATCGACAGTCCCGCGACGAACACCTTCGGACAGCGCTCGGTGAGCAGCCGCAGCTCGCGGTCCACCTCCGCGTACCAGTCCTGCCAGCCGGTGACCTGCATGTCCTGCCAGCGGGTGCCATGGCCGGGCAGCAGCGGCAGCGACACGCTCAGGCCGCGCGCCGCGTGGTGCTCCGCCCAGGGGCGCAGCGACTGGGGCGAGCCGGTGAAGCCGTGACAGAGGAGGACACCCACCTCCCCGCCCGCGTGGCGGTACGGCTCGGCTCCGGGGAGAACCGGCACCTTTCGACTCTCCTGTCCATGAAGAGGCCCCGCCGACGGCCGGCCAAGGCGTGAGAATTCGCGGATGTGCTTCACCGTACGCGACGGCACTGACACCGACCAGGGTCGTCGGGTCCTTTGACGGTCCTCCGGGTTAAGGTCTGTTCGACGGAAACAGGAGGCACACGGGTGTTGTACGGCACGATGAAGGTCGCCATCGGCGGGCCGCTGAAGGTCGCCTTCAGGCCCTGGGTCGAGGGACTGGAGAACATTCCGGCAGAGGGTCCCGCCATCCTGGCCAGCAACCACCTGTCCTTCTCGGACTCGTTCTTCCTACCCACCATGCTGGACCGCAAGGTCACCTTCATCGCGAAGGCCGAGTACTTCACCACTCCCGGGGTGAAGGGACGGCTCACCGCGGCCTTCTTCAAGGGCGTCGGCCAGCTCCCGGTGGACCGCTCCGGAGCGCGCGGCGCCGGCGAGGCGGCGATCAAGAGCGGCATAGAGGTGCTGGAGCGCGGTGAGCTGTTCGGCATCTACCCGGAGGGCACCCGCTCGCCCGACGGCCGGCTCTACCGGGGCAAGCCCGGCGGCCTGGCGCGCGTGGCGCTCGCCACCGGCGCCCCGGTCATCCCCGTCGCGATGATCGACACCGAGAAGATCCAGCCGCCCGGCAAGGTGATGCCGAAGCTGATGCGGCCCGGCATCCGCATAGGAAAACCCCTGGACTTCAGCCGCTACCAGGGCATGGAGCACGACCGCTTCGTCCTGCGCGCGCTGACCGACGAGGTCATGTACGAGATCATGAAGCTCTCCGGCCAGGAGTACGTCGACATGTACGCGACGGCCGCCAAGCGGCAGATCGCCGAGGCGGCGAAGGCGGCCAAGGAAGCCGAGAAGCAGAAGGCCGAGGCCTGACGGAGGGGACGGGGGCGGGGGGACATGCCGAGGCGCGAGCGCGTGCTGCGGATGTCGGTGGAGGTGCCGCTGTGGCGCGCGCTCGCCGGCTACCGCGTCCTGACCATGCTGTACGCCATCGGCCTGTGCGCCACCGCGTACTCCCACTTCGTCCGCCCCTGGGTCGCGGTCTGCTACTACGCCGTCCTCGCCGTGTGGACACTCGCCACGCTGCCCAAGGTGTCCGGCGCGGCGAGCTGCACCAGGCGCTTCCTGGCCGTCGACCTGGCCATCGCCCTCACCGGCATCCTGCTCACCCCGCTCGCCGACAACCATGAGCGGATCGCGAGCGGCGGCCCCACCCTGCCGTCGATATGGACGGCAGGCTCGGTGCTGGCCTTCGCCATCAAGGGTGGCTGGCGCTGGGCGGCCGCCGCCTCCACGGCCGTGGCCGTCGTCAACCTCGTCGAGCGCGGCCACCCCGCCCGGGACACCGTGCACAACGTGATCCTGGTCTGGGTGGCCGCCATCGCCATCGGCTACGTGGTGGAGGTGGCCCGCGCCTCCGAGCGCACCCTCGCCCGCGCCCTGGAGATCGAGGCCGCCACCCGTGAACGGGAGCGGCTGGCCCGGGACATCCACGACGGCGTGCTCCAGGTCCTGGCCATGGTGAAGCGGCGCGGCGCGGCCCTCGGCGGCGAGTCGGCCGAGCTGGGACGGCTGGCCGGCGAGCAGGAGGTGGCGCTGCGCACCCTGGTCTCCGGGGGGCTGCTGCCGGTCTCCCGGGTGTCTTATTGACGTGCTGGGGCGGGCATTCCAGCGAGTCACCGGCTCGGGAGAACGCGTCGATGGCGG
>NZ_JBSGDB010000632.1:0-4325 GCF_053602155.1 Streptomyces sp. NPDC004561 | reverse complement strand
GGGGCCGGACCCTCCTCGTCCGCCCGGACGGTTCCTGGGACGGCGGCTTCGGCGCCCAC
Organism: Streptomyces sp. NPDC004561; assembly: GCF_053602155.1. Classification (NCBI taxonomy): domain Bacteria; kingdom Bacillati; phylum Actinomycetota; class Actinomycetes; order Kitasatosporales; family Streptomycetaceae; genus Streptomyces; species Streptomyces sp. NPDC004561. Next base: position 4,266 of record NZ_JBSGDB010000632.1, on the reverse strand, counting down.
CCCGAGCTGGACCGCACGGTCGCCGCCGAGGCCGGCGCCTTCCTGGACGCGGGCCGCACCGGCACCCTGGAGATCGGCGAACAGGGCTCGCGCTGCGGGGCTCCGCTCACCGTCCTGGTCGAGTCCTCCGTCCCCGCGCCCCGGATGATCGTCTTCGGCGCGATCGACTTCGCGTCGGCACTGGTCCGGGTCGGCAAGTTCCTCGGCTACCACGTCACCGTGTGCGACGCCCGCCCGGTGTTCGCCACGCGCACCCGTTTCCCCGACGCCGACGAGATCGTCGTCGAGTGGCCCCACAGCTACCTGGAGCGCACCGGGGTCGACGGCCGCACCGTCCTGTGCGTCCTCACCCACGACGCCAAGTTCGACGTTCCCCTGCTGCGGCTGGCGCTGCGGCTGCCGGTCGCCTACGTCGGCGCGATGGGCTCCCGCCGCACCCACCTCGACCGCAACGAGCGCCTGCGCGAGGTCGGCGTCACCGAACTCGAACTGGCCCGGCTGCGCTCCCCGATCGGCCTCGACCTCGGGGCCCGTACGCCCGAGGAGACGGCCCTGTCGATCGGCGCGGAGATCGTCGCGAACCGGCGCGGCGGCAGCGGGGTCTCGCTGACCGGCGCGCACACCCCCATCCACCACGACGCGGCGGCGCGCCCGGCGCTGCGGATCGGCTCGGTGGCCTGACACGGGTGCGGGAAAACGGATTGCCGTGCGCGCCGGCCGCTGTGTTGCATGAGGACATGGTGTCCACCGACCGGCTGCTCGCCTTCGCGGCGCTGTCCCTCCTGCTGATCGTCATCCCCGGTCCGAGCGTGCTCTTCGTGATCGGGCGGGCGCTGGCGCACGGCCGCCGCGCCGCGCTGACCACGGTCGCCGGGAACACGCTCGGCGCGTACGTCCTCGTCGCGGCCGTGGCGCTCGGCATCGGCTCGGTCGTCGAGCGCTCCGTCCTCGTCTTCACCGTGCTGAAGCTCGCGGGCGCCGCCTACCTGGTCTGTCTCGGGATCAGGGCATGGCGGCAGCGCGGCTCGCTGCGGGCCGCGTTCGCGGAGTCCGACGGCCCGGAGCGCGGTGGTCTGCGCACCCTGTGGGAGGGGTTCGCGGTCGGGATCGCCAACCCCAAGACGATGGTCTTCTTCGCCGCCGTGCTGCCCCAGTTCGTGGACCGCGACCAGGGGCACGTGCCGGTGCAGATGCTGCTGCTCGGCCTGGTCTTCAACGCCATCGCGCTGGCCTCCGACAGCATCTGGGGCCTGGTCGCCTCGGCCGCCCGGGACTGGTTCGCCCGTTCGCCCCGGCGGCTCTCCGCGGTCGGCGGCGTCGGCGGCCTGACGATGATCGGCCTGGGCGTGACGGTCGCCGCGACGGGCCGCAAGGACTGAGGCACCGCCTGCTCAGGGCCGTCTGAGGAGCTGGTTCGCGGCCCGTCCGAACATCGCGCGGGCCGTGTGCTCCAGCACGCCGTCGAAGACACGGGGCAGGAAACGCACCCTCAGTTCCTCGCGCCACACCACCCGGCTGCGGCCGCCGGGCCCGGGCAGGACCTCGATCTCCGCCCAGCCGAGGATCACCCGGCCGCGCTTCTCCAGGCGGCACAGCCCCGGTTCGCCGTCGGCGGGCGGGCGCCAGACGGTCACCTCCATGACGTCGTCGATGGTCAGCGGGCCGACACCGGAACGGGCGACGAAGCGGGTGCCCTCCCGGGTCGGGGCGGGTGTGAGCACCCGGACCCGGGTCAGCGGAACCGCGTCGGCGTGGCGGGGCCACTCGGTGAGCCGGCGCCATGCCTCGTCCAGGGCGAGGGGGGCGGTGCGTTGGATGGAGAAGGTGGGCACGGCACGATCGTAGGCAATGGGCGCCGGTCACCTGCGCGTTCGCCCCCGCCTCACCCGGTCGGCGCAGTGCGGGGCCGTGCGGCGCGGGCCGCTTGGGACTCAGGGCCGGTACACCTCGCCGGGCACCGCCTTGCCGGGGGCGAGCAGTTGAGGGACCGTCACGAAGACGTAGCCGCGGGCCTTCAGGGCGTCGATGATGCCGGGCACGGCCGGGACGGTGCCCGGGTAGATGTCGTGCAGCAGGATGATCCCGTCCCGGGACGCCTGGTCGAGGACGCGTTCGGTGATGAGCGCGGAGTCGTCGGTCGTGTAGTCCTTGGCGGTCACACTCCACAGGACCTCGGACAGGCCCAGCTCCTTGCAGATCCGGTGCACGTCGGCGTCCGTGCGGCCCTGCGGCGGGCGCATCAGCGTGGGCTTGCGCCCGGTCAGCCGCTCGATCGCGTCGTCGGGCCGGGTCAGCTCCTCGCGTATCTGCGCGTCCGTTGTCCGGGTGAGGATCTTGTGGTCCCAGGTGTGGCTCGCCACCTCGTGGCCCTCGGCGGCCATCCGCCTGACCACTCCGGGTACTTCTCGATGTGCCGCTTGCCGAGCAGGAAGAAGGTGGCCGGGACCTTCTTCTCCTTCAGGATGTCGAGCAGCCGGGCCGAGTTCTCGCTGGGCCCCGCGTCGAAGGTGAGCGCGATGCACCTGGCCTGACGGCAGTCGACGGTGCCGAAGTTCGCCGGCGCCCCGTGCGCGGCCGCGGCGCGCGCGGGGCTCGGCGAGGTCGTGTCCACCTGGGCACAGCCGGACAGGGTGAGCGCCAGGCAGGCGGCGGCCGAGGCGAGCGCGGCCGCGCGCAACCTCAGGCGCGGTCCGCGCGTCTTCCTGGTCGCGTGCTCGGGGGCCGCAATCTTGTCGCTCGAAAGAGGCATGCCCGGACTGTACACTCGGTGTATAGAGCGCATGTGCGAATCCTCGGGGACGGCTGAGAGTCGTAGCACCATGGAGGAAGGGGCTCCGCGGAGGAGGACGACCATGCGCTTCCGGGACCGCGCCGAGGCCGGCCGGGAACTCGCCGGACTGCTGAGCGACCTGCACACGAGAGGCGACCTAGCCGACCCCGTGGTCCTGGCCCTGCCCCGCGGCGGCATCGCCGTCGCCGAACCGATCGCCAGGGCCCTCGGCGCCCCGCTCGACGTGCTCGTCGTCCGCAAGATCGGCGCCCCGCACCACCAGGAGTTCGCCGTCGGCGCGCTCGCGATCGACGATCCGCCCCTGTTCGACACCCGCAGCCTCGACCGGCTCGGGCTGACCGAGGAGTCCCTCGCACCGGTGGTGGAACGGGAACAGCGCGAACTGCGCCGCCGTGAACGCCGTTACCGCGGCGACCGCCCGCCGCCGGACCTGGCCGGCCGCACGGTGATCGTGGTCGACGACGGGCTGGCCACCGGCGCCACCGCCCGCGCCGCCCTGCGCCACGTGCGGCGCCGGGAGCCCGCGCAGCTCGTCCTCGCCGTGCCCGTCGGCGCCCCCGACTCCCTCGACCTGCTCGCCGCCGAGGCCGACATGGTGCTCTGCCCGCACCGGCCGGCCGGCTTCACCGCCGTCGGCCAGTGGTACGACGACTTCGAGCAACTCACCGACAGGGACGTGCTCGCCGCGCTGCACACGCACTAGGCGGACGACAGCGAACGGCGGCGGAGAGCCCGCCGTCCGGCACGACCCCGTGCACACCAGTGGTACCGGACGAGTACGGGGGGTAACCTCAGCAGCATGACGCGCACGGGGGAGCGAGTCGTCAAGTCGCGGTTACGGACACCGTCCTGGATCGCGCGCATCGAGGCGCCGGACGGGCAGGTGCTCGGTGCGGGGGTGCTGCTCGCCCCCGACCGGGTGCTCACCGCGGGCCATGTCGTCGTGCCCGGACACCGCTACGTCGTCCGTCTCGTCGGCGTCCCCGGACAGGGCGCCGTCACCGCCACGGTCCGCGCGGACGAGCACGTGCCCGAGTGCGAGGACGCCTTCGGCGACCGCAGCGGCGACCTCGCCCTGCTGCGCCTGGCCGAGCCGCTGCCCGCGGGGCACACCACCCGCCTCTACCGGCTCGCCTCGCCGCACGGGCCCGTGAGCATGTACGGCTTCCCGGACGGCGACGACGGCGGCCGCTGGCACGGCGCCACCCTGGTCGCCGCCCGCGGCCGGGACAGCCGGGTGCAACTGCGCCCGCTCACCCCGGGCGAACTGGCCGCCCCCGGCTTCAGCGGCGGCGGGGTGGTCGACCACGCCACCGACCAGGTCATCGGCATCGTCCTCAGCGTGGACGACGGAACGCCCTCCGAGTTCAGCCACATGAGCCCCACCGAGACCGTCCTGAGCCACCTGCCGCAGGTCGCCGCCTGGACCGACGGCGCCGAGGCCGTCGACCCGCGGCTGCGCACCGGCGCGCCCC
>NZ_JBSGDB010000631.1:0-4326 GCF_053602155.1 Streptomyces sp. NPDC004561 | reverse complement strand
CGACGGCGGCACGGACGCCGGGGCCGGATTCGGCAGGCGGACGCCGCTGAGGTCGACGGAGCCGCTGTCGCGGCCGGACGTCTCGTGCGGGCCCGCGCCGAACTGGTAGCCGCCGGGGGCGACATCGACCGCATCCCCGTCAGGAACGTCTTCTGCCCGATGATCTACGCCCCGGTCACCGCCCGCGCGCGTGGGCGGTGGAACGGGCACCCGGTCGCCTTCAGGAAGACCTACGCCAACACCTGCGTGCTGAACGCGCGGACCGGCTCGGTCTTCGCCCTGGACGGCTGACCGGGCGGCGCGGTCTGCGCGGGACCTGTCTCACGTCAGCTGCTCCCGGGCGTGCTGCGCCGCCATCAGCACCGTCCGGGACTGGTGCTCCACCTGGTGGTCCAGGGGCACCCAGCGGGCCCGGAAACGCAGCGCGAAGGCCTCGCACCACGTGGCGACCAGTTGCTCCAGCCGTGGTGCCGCCCGGTCGTCGGCCTCCCGCAGCACCCGGAGCAGCATCGCCGCCGCCCGCAGCGGCAGCCGCCGCCCGAAGGCGTCCACGCTGCCCACGTACGCCATCGTCTGGGCGGCCGGAGGGGTGTGGATCCAGTCCTCGGCCAGGCCCGGAATCAGCTCCAGCGCCCACCGCGAGGCCCGCAGCAGCGGCCCGTCCGCTCCGTCGAGACGGGGCAGCGCCTCGGTCAGCACCCCCTCCACCTCCAGCGAGTCCCGCAGCAGCCGCTGGGCGAGGCGCCGCATCGCCGCCGCCGGCGCCGGGTGCGGCGCCGGGTCGTCCACCAGGTCGCTGGCCCACATCGGGACCTCCACCACGGCCGTCAGGCCGCCGTACCGGTGCGCGTGGTACCAGGTGCTGTGCCGGGCGTCGTCCGGCATGCTCGGGTAGGCGACGCCCGTCTCCGGGCCGGGCATCACATGCACCCCGGGACCCGACGCCGGCCAGCCCGCCGCGTCCGAGGCCCCCGTCTCCACCGGGATGTGCAGCTGGGCCGCGGACTTGGCGAAGGGTTCCGCCAGGCCCGGCACGTCCTTGGTCAACTGCACCCAGCTGCCGCCCAGATCGGTGCCGTGCAGGGTCACCTGGAGGTACGGGCGCAGCTCGTCGATCACCCCGGTCAGCGCCCGCGTCTCGGGCGGCAGCCGGTCCGGCGGCAGCACCGAGGGAGACCACTCGGGCTGCTCCGCGCCGGTCGGCCGGTAGAAGCCGAGGTGGTAGTCGAGCAGGCTGCGCGGCGCCGGCGTGACATGCAGGCTCGCTCCGTCCGGGTCCGCGCACAGCAGGAAGTGCCAGGACGCGTCCGTCCGCAGCTCACGCTCGGCCAGTACCCGCTCCGCCAGCACCCGCAGGGTGGAGCCGCCCGTCGGCTCGTTGGCGTGCGCGCCCGCGACCACCAGCACCGTCCGCCGTGCGTGCCCCACCGACAGCAGGTGCAGGGGCCTTCCCGCGCGCGAGGCGCCCACCTGCCGCAGGGTGCACAGCCCGGGCTCCTGAGCAGCCAACGCCATGGCGGAAGCGACCAGTTCGGGAACACTGGGGTAGCGCAGCTCCGGCAGGAGACTCACCCCCGATTGGTCCGCCCTGCTTCGCCCTCCCAGTCCCGCACGGGATGGGTGAACTGTCAAGCATGCGGCGGGGAGGCTCCCCGGGGCGCTTGGGCGCAGTGTCCGGCGGCGCGCCGGACACTGCGTTCCGGGGGCTCACGGCTGGTGCGGGCCGCGTCCCGCGGGAGTCAGGAGCATTTCCCCGGCCGCCTCGTACATCGCCTCCTCAGCCCTCCGTGACCCGCTCCAGGAGGGCCACCGGGAGCCGTTCGAAGAGGTCGGCCAGGCGCGCGTGGCCGGTGAACTCGCGCTCCGGTGCGAGTGCGTCCGCCCAGCGTCCGGGCGGCAGGGGCAGGCGCGTCTCCCGCCAGCCGCCCGCCTCCGCGAGCCGCAGCGACAGCCGGGTCACCGCCGTGACCACCTCGCCGGAGCGCGTGAACGCCGCGCAGTGCTCCGCCGCCCGGCCCTCGGCGGCCAGCGGCTCGTACGACGCGCTCGCGCCGAAGGCGCCCGGCCGCCGGGCGCGCAGCCGCAGCGCGGCCGCCGTCAGCGCGTCCTTCTCGCCCGGTGAGGCGGGCGGGAACGACACCGGCCGCCGGTTGTCCGGGTCCACCAGCGCCCGGTACTCGCCCTCCGTGCCCTGGTACACGTCCGGCACCCCCGGCATCGTCAGATGGACCAGTGCCGCGCCGAGCACGTTGGCCCGCACATGCGGCTCCAGCGCCTTGCGGAACGCGGCCACACGCTCGCCGGGCGGCCCGCACGGACCCGCGGCGACGAAGGCCGCCACCGCCTCCTCGTACGGCGGCTCCTGCTCCGTCCAGCTGGTGTACATGCCCGCCTCGCGCACATGCTTCAGCAGCGCCTGCCGGACCCGCTCCTCCTCGGCCGGGCCCAGCCCGAACACCGTCTGCCAGGCGGCCCAGGCCAGCTGCCCGTCGGGCGCGCCCTCCTCGGGCCGGGTCACCTCGGCCAGCAGCTCCGCCCACCGGCCGGGGCACTCGGTGAGCACGGCCAGCGCCGCGCGCACGTCGGCGCTGCGCTTGGTGTCGTGCGTCGAGACGACCGTGCCGGTGAGCGGCCAGTCGCGCTGCACGCGCGCGCAGTACGCGTGGAAGTCCCGCGGCGCCACCCCCGGCCGGCCCGGATCGCCGCCGACCTCGGTCGCCGACAGCAGCGGCACATAGCGGTAGAACGCCGTGTCCTCAACGGACTTGGCCCGCAGCGCCGACGCCGTCTGCGCGAACCGGGTGTGGAACTCCACCCGGTCGGCGAATTCCGGCGCGGACGGGTCACCGGGCGTCTCGACCAGCAGCCGGCGCACGATGTCCACCGCCGTGGCCTCCTCGGGCACGACGAAGGCCAGCCGGGCCTCCTCGGCGGCCCCCTCGGTGACGACGGCGGACGCGTCGGTGGAGGCGTACGGCCGGTACACCCGCATCCGCACCAGCAGTTCCTCCAGGGCCGTGCGCAGCGCCCACGGCGCCCGGTCGCGCAGCGCGAGGTCCGGCGAGGCCGCGCACAGCCGGGCGGCGACCCGGGTGAGCCGGTCGGTCTCGGTGGCCAGCTCGTGCGTGAGCACCTTGTACGCGGCCCGCCGCACCGTGGCGTCCCACACGCCGCCCCGGTCGGTCTGCGGGGCCGCGAACCGCCGGTACCCGGCGAGCAGTTCGGCGGCCCCCTCAGAGTCCGTGAACAGGCCGTCGACATGGCGCAGGGCGTCGTAGCCGGTGGTGCCCGCCACCGGCCAGGAGGCCGGCAGGGCCTCGCCGTCGGCGAGGATCTTCTCCACGACCGTCCAGCGTCCGCCGGTCGCCGCGTGCAGCCGTGCGAGGTAGGCGTCGGGATCGGCGAGTCCGTCGGGATGGTCGACCCGCAGCCCGTCGACCACGCCCTCCTCCAGCAGCTGGAGGATCTTGGCATGGGTGGCGTCGAACACCTCGGGGTCCTCGACCCGCACCCCGATCAGCTCCGAGATGCTGAAGAACCGCCGGTAGTTCAGCTCGGTGCGGGCCAGCCGCCACCACGCCGGGCGGTACCACTGCGCGTCCAGCAACCGCGGCAGCGGCAGGTCCTCGGTGCCCGCGCGGAGCGGGAAGGCGTGGTCGTGGTAGCGCAGCACGTCGCCGTCGGGCACCAGATGCTCCAGCTCCGCGCCGACCGGGCCGCCCAGCACCGGCAGCAGCACCCGGCCGCCGTGCGCCTCCCAGTCGATGTCGAACCAGCGCGCGTACGGCGACTGCGGCCCCTCCCGCAGCACCTCCCACAGGGCGTGGTTGTGCCGGGGCGCCATGGCCATGTGGTTCGGCACGATGTCCACCACCAGGCCGAGACCGTGCTCGCGCGCGGTCCGCGACAGCGCCCGCAGGCCGTCCTCGCCGCCGAGTTCCTCGCGCACGCGCGCGGGGTCCACGACGTCGTAGCCGTGCGCGGATCCCGGAACGGCCTCCAGGACGGGCGACAGGTGCAGGTGCGAGACGCCGAGCGACGCCAGGTACGGTACGGCCGCCGCCGCGGCGGCGAACGGGAACGCGGGCTGGAGCTGTAGCCGGTAGGTGGCCGTGGGCACCTCCGGTCCGGGTCGCGCAGAAGTCATGGAAACCTACGTACCCATCTCGCCCCCTTTCGTGTCATCGGCACCCGTCCGGACTCTTGCGCGGGTACCTGGCTTCGAGCGACGGCGAACGTCGGGGAAGCCGGACCGGCGCCTGACATGGCAGGACACACCCAGAACGAGATCACCATCGCCGCCCCGCTGGACCTGGTCTGGGAGAT
>NZ_JBSGDB010000630.1:0-4330 GCF_053602155.1 Streptomyces sp. NPDC004561 | reverse complement strand
GAACGCATTCTGGCCGACGGTGAGGGCCTGCACCCCGCGTACGACGTCGACGGCGGCCGCGTACCGGAGGAACGTGTGCTGTCGCTGCCCGGCTATCCGGGGGGCAACGACCGGGTCGGGAACCACGCGGCCGACCAGTTCCAGCTCGACGCGTTCGGTGAGGCGCTCCAGCTGTTCGCCGCCGCCGCTCACCACGACCGGCTCACGCCCGAGGCCGAGCGGGCCGTCACGGTGGCGGTCGACGCGGTGGAGCGCAATTGGCAGCGGCCCGACGCCGGTCTGTGGGAACTGGAGAACCGCTGGTGGACCCAGTCCCGGCTGAGCGTGGTCAGCGGTCTGCGACGGGTGGCCGAGGCACTGCCGGGGACGACGGCCAAGCGATCCGCCGACCTCGCCGAGACCGTGTTCGCGGAGACGCGGCGTCGCTGTCTGCGCCCCGACGGCCGCTGGCGCCGGGCCGCCGACGACGACGGGCCCGAGGCCGCGCTGCTCACTCCCCTGGCCCGGGGCTGCCCTCCCGCCGACGATCCGAGCGGCGCCGTCACCCGCCGCTTCATCGAGGAACGGCTGAGCGACGACGGGTACCTCTATCGCTTCGTTCACCCGGGGACCCCGCTGGGCGAGGCGGAAGGGGCCTTCCTGCTCTGCGGGTTCACGATGGCGCTGGCCACCGACCACCTCGGCGACCGCGTGGGCGCGCTGCGCTGGTTCGAACGGACCCGCGCCGCCTGCGGGCCCTCCGGGCTGTTCGCGGAGGAGTACGACGTGGGTCAGCGCCAGCTGCGCGGCAATCTGCCCCAGGCGTTCGTCCACGCGCTCCTGCTGGAGTGCGCGGTCCGTCTCAACGACGCTTCGACGCTGCCGCGTTGACGCGGAGACCGCGCCGCCCCTGTCGCCGCCGTGCCCGCCGGGCCGGTGCGGGAGGGGTCAAGGGGCGGGGCGGGCGCCGAGCCTGTCCCCGCAGCCAGGTGTGGAAGGCGCCGATGTGGTGCCCGCCCCTCCCCCGGCGAAGATCACGGACGCCCCCTTGCGCCCACGCGTCCGCCACGCCTGCGGGTGCCGGGACGCCGCTGCGTATAGTTGCGCTATGAGCAACCACATCGCAGATGGCGAAACAGCGGCTCCCGCGGCGGGCGGGGTGCAGTCCGTCGACCGTGCCGTCAGCGTGCTGGAGATCCTCGCCCAGCGCGGCGAAGCGGGTGTCAGCGAGGTCGCCGCCGAGATCGACGTCCACAAGTCGACCGCGTTCCGCCTGCTCGGTGCGCTGGAGTCCCGCGGGCTGGTCGAGCAGTCGGCCGAGCGGGGCAAGTACCGGCTGGGCTTCGGGATCGTGCGCCTCGCGGGCGCGGTCACCGGCCGGCTCGACCTCACCCAGCAGGGCCGGCCCGTGTGCGAGCGGCTGATGGAGGAGATCGGCGAGACCGTCAACATCGCGGTCCTTCGGGAGCACTACGCCGTGAACCTCTACCAGGTGCGCGGCCCGGGCGCGGTCGGCACGCACAACTGGGTCGGACGGCTCACCCCGGTGCACGCGACGTCCAGCGGCAAGATCCTGCTGGCCCACCGGCCGGCGAAGGAACGCACCCGGGTCCTCGCGGCCTCCGGGATGCAGAAGCTGACCCCGCACACCCTGACCGCCAGGACGAGGCTCGAGAAGAACCTCGCCGAGGCGCGGGAGCGCGGCTACTCGGTGACGCTGGAGGAACTGGAGATCGGGCTGCACGCCATGGCGGCCCCGATCCGCTCCCGTGACGGCGAGGTCGTCGCCGCGCTCAGCACGTCGGGGCCGGCGTACCGCTTCACCGAGGAACGCATCCGCGAACTCGCGCCCGCGCTGATCCGGGGCGCGGAGGAGATCAGCCATCGGATGGGCTACCTGGGCTGAGCCCCCTCCTCCCGTCAGGCGTCACCCGGTGTACGGCGCGGTGTACTCCACGGCCGCGTCCAGCAGCCAGTCCGCCAGGTAGCCGGCGAAGGAGGCGCGCACCAGTACCCAGAAACCGGCCCTGGTCTCGTCGCGGGCGACCAGGACGACCTGGGCGCGCGCCACGGTCGTCTGCGCGCAGCGGCCGGGGCCGAAGGCGCGCGGGTGGAGGTCCAGCGCGCAGCCGTGGGCCAGCAGGTCGCGGGCGCGGGGTCCGCCGACCAGGAGGGTGGTGCGCTGGGCGGAGACGTCGGTGACCGAGACGGGGTCGTCACCGGCCGCCGCGCGGATCCGGCTCTCCAGCTCCCGCTGGGCCCCGGGCCGTCCCACCACCAGCCACTCGTCCGGGCCGAGCCAGACCGCGGTGAGGTCCCCAGAGCGGACGACCGTGTCGGGTTCCAGGGGCAGCTGGATTCCGAGGGCGAGGCCGACGGCGTCCGCCGCCGGGCTCTTGGCGTCGAGCCGGACGTTCACCTGGGCCAGGAAGGGGACCTCGGCCAGGCGGACGGCTCCCCGGGAGGAACGGGTCGCGGCGGCAAGGCGGCCGGCGGCGTCCGCCAGGGGGCTGCGCTGCCGGGCGGTCGGGGCGGTGTCAGCCATCGCGGCGGGCTCCCTCGGGGTCGTAGAGGACGGGGCTTGCGACGGTCACCGGGAGCAGCCGGCCGCCGACGGGCGCGTAGAGGCGTTCGCCGACGCGGTCCCGGCCGCCCTTGACCAGGGCGAGCGCGAAGGTCCGGCCGAGCGCCGCGCTGCGGTAGCTGGAGGTGACGTGGCCGAGCATCGGCACGGGCGGGGCGGGCAGTTCGCCGTCCGCGACCAGCTGGGTGCCCTCGGGCAGGAAGGCGGCCGGATCCTCGGGGAGGAGGCCGACGAGGTGCTTGCGGCCGGGCCGGGCCGTGTCGGCGCGGGCGTGGGAGCGCTTGCCGATGAAGTCGGGCTTCTTCTTCGACACCGCCCAGCTCATGCCGAGGTCCTGCGGGGTGACCGTGCCGTCCGTGTCCTGCCCGATGATCGGGTAGCCCTTCTCGGCGCGCAGGACGTGCATGGTCTCGGTGCCGTACGGGGTGATGCCGTAGGGGGCGCCCGCCTCGTACAGCGCCTCCCACAGCGTGCGGGCGTCCCACGGTGACACGTTGATCTCGTAGGCGAGTTCGCCGGAGAAGCTGATCCGGCACACGCGCGCGTCGACACCGGCGACGGCCGTCTCCCGCCAGGCCATGAACGGGAAGTCGTCGTTGCCCACGGCCAGCCGGGGCGCCAGCGTGCCGAGGAGTTCCCGGGAGCGCGGGCCGACCAGGGCCACGGTCGCCCACTGCTCGGTGACCGAGGTGCAGTGGACGCGCAGTTCGGGCCACTCGGTCTGCAGCCACTCCTCCATCCAGTCCAGCACCGCCGCCGCGTTGCCGGTCGTGGTGGTGACCAGGAAGCGGTCCTGGGCGAGCCGGATCACCGTGCCGTCGTCGAAGACCATTCCGTCCAGGCGGCACATGACGCCGTAGCGGATCATGCCGGTCTTCAGGGTGCTCATCGTGTTGGTGTAGAGCCGGTCGAGGAAGAGCGCCGCGTCCGGGCCCTGGACGTCGATCTTGCCGAGGGTGGAGGCGTCCATGAAGGCCACGCCCTCGCGGGCGGCGCGGCACTCGCGCAGCACGGCCGCCGCCATGTCCTCGCCGTCGCGCGGGTAGTACCAGGGCCGCTTCCACTGGCCGACGTTCTCGAAGAGGGCGCCGTGCCCGGCGTGCCAGCCGTGCAGGGCGGTCGTGCGGACCGGGTCGTGCAGCGCGCCGCGGTCGCGGCCCGCGAGGGTGGCGAAGGAGACGGGCGTGTACGGCGGCCGGAACGTCGGCAGGCCGAGGGCCGAGATGTCCACGCCGAGGAGTTCGGCGACGACCCCGCTCGCCAGGACGCCGGCGGTCCTGCCCTGGTCGTTGGCCGTGCCCGCCGTGGTGTAGCGCTTCGTGTGCTCCACGGAGCGCAGGCCCGCCCCGGTCGCCCGCGCCAGGTCGTCGACCGTGACGTCGCGCTGGAGGTCGACGAACCGGGGGGCGCCGGTGGGGGCGGGGACGGTGAAGACCCGCATGGGCGGGGTGTACGGCTGGGCGGCCACCGCGGGCAGGGCGGGTGTCGCGGCGGTGCAGCCCTCGGCCTCGACCGCGCGGGCGCCGGCCGCCGCGCCCTGCGCGAGGGCCGTGGCCAGGTCGAAGGCCCCGTTGGCGCTGCCCGCGACCTCCACGGCCTGCCGGCAGCCGTCGGGGACGAAGGTGCCGAGCACGTCGTCGTGGCGGAGCCTGCCGCCCGCCTGGCTGAAGGACGAGGGGGCGGCCGATGCGGGCGCCAGCACCCTGGTGATCGACCTCAAGCGGCTGGCTCTTCCGTTCTACACGTCCGAGCACGGGATCCCTGCGT
>NZ_JBSGDB010000629.1:0-4333 GCF_053602155.1 Streptomyces sp. NPDC004561 | reverse complement strand
ACCGTCACCGAGCGGATCCTGTACGCGACGGGCACCACCCACAAGCGCGGCGAGGTGCATGACGGCACCACCGTCACCGACACATCCGAAAACGGAGAACCCCCATGTTCACAGTCTCCTGGCGACGTCCCGTCCTCCTGGCGACGGCCTCCCTGACCCTCGTCTCCGGCACCGCCTGCGCCGCCCAGGCGGCGTCGCACAACACCCCTACCAACACCCCCAGTTACTCCTCTCTCGCACACCACACCGCTGACTGCGGCGGAGGCGGCCAGGGAGGGCGGGGCGGGGCCGGCGGCAAGGGCGGCGCACCGGGTCAGCCGGGCGAGCCCGGCAAACCCGGACATCCGGGCTGCCTCTCCGCCGCGGACCTCCCCGACAAGCCCGAGCAGCACCTGACGGCGCTGGACAAGGTCCGCATCGTGCTGATCGTGATGTCCGGGCACGCGACGAAGGCCGACGTAGCGAAGAAGTACAAGATCCCGGAGAAGCAGTACGACTCCTGGCAGCGGGAGTTCCGGAACGGCGACTGGCTCGCACTGCTGGACGGCGCCTCCCCCTTCACCTCGTAACGGCGAAATCGGCGCCCGGCCCGGACTCTCCGGGCGGGGCGCCTTTTCACACCGGTCCGCAGGCAATCTCGCAGAAAAGCCCACAGAGAATCCCGCGGAAAAGATCCTCGGGGAAAGAGGGAAAAGTCATGCGTATACGCTCATCGATTCTCGGCCTCGGTCTCGCCGTCTCGGCGGCCGTCGTCGCCGGAGGCGCGCTGGCGCCGACCGCCATGGCGGCGCCGATGCCGCAGCGACCGGCGACCGGCGCGCCCGCCGCCCAGCACCTGCCCGCCGGTGACGGCGGCACCGGCGGTACCGCCACCGGACGTCCCGCCGGCTCCGGGCTGTTGGGCGGGATCAGGCTCGGCAACGGCAGTGTCCGCGTCGGCGGTGGGATCTGTGCGGGCAACTGCAACGGCACGGTCAACGGCGCCAATGGCTCGGACGGCGGCATCTGCGCCGGCCTGTGCAACGGCAGCGCCAACGGCGGCAGCGGCACCACGGGGGCACCGGGCCGCGACGGTGGCAACGGGGGCAACGGCGGTATCTGTGTCGGCGAGTGCGGTGGCAGCGTCAACGGGGGCAGCGGCGGCAACGGGGGAGACGCGGTGGGCGGCGGCGACGGTGGCAACGGCGGCAGGGGCGGGAACGGCGGGATCTGCCTCGGCGTCGGCTGCGAGACCAGCGGGCAGGGCGGCCGCGGCGGCGACGGCGGCAACGGCTGACACCGTGCGGACCGTGGTCCCGCCGCCCCGGTGAACCGCGCGACGGCTCTCCGCCGGACTGCCCGCGCCGGAAGCCGGCGCACGGCGGTCGTTCACCCCCATGCGGGGAGGGCTGTCAGCCTTGGGCGCCGGCCTCGGACAGCTGCACGGCGGTGTGCTCCAGCAACATCTCCAGAGCGGCCGGATAGGCGCTGTGCGGCATGCGCCGGGCGAGCAGCTGGGCGGTGGCGGCGATGTTCGGATGCGACTCGGCGGGCAGGTGCGCGTAGGTGGACTGCCACACCTCCTCGTCCCCGGCACGGGCCTCGTCCGCCAGCGCCAGCGATCCGGCGTCGAGCGCGGCGAAGGCGAGACTCTGGTCGATGAACGCGTGGTACACGCGGACCGCCGCCGGATCGGGCAGCCCGGCGCCGCGCAGGATGCCGAGGATCGTCTCGTCCACCGCGATCTCACGCGGCCGGCCGGTCACCCGGCTGGCGGTGAGCACCGCGGCCTGCGGGTGGGCGAGGTAGGCCGCGTGGATGGCCCGGCCCAGAGCGCGCAGATCGGCGCGCCACTCCCCGGTGGCCGCCCAGCTGTCGAGAGCCCGCCCCATCAGCTCGTCCCCGATGGCCCGGGCCAGATCGTCCATCCCGGCGAAGTACCGGTACAGGGTGCTGGGATCGGCGCCCAGCGCGGCGCCCAGACGGCGTGCCGTCAGCCCCGTGCTGCCGTGTTCCCGCAGCACGCGCAGAGCGGTCCGCACGATGATCTCCTCGGACAGCACGGTGCCGGTGCGCGTGGGCCGCCGCCGCTGACGTGCCGCCTCCGGCACCACCTGCTTCGCCATATCCCTCGTCTCCTCAACCGCCGCCGTCGGCCGCTCTCCACGTCCACCCTTATGCCAACGGGGTTGACCTTACATCCCGGCATGCCGTTGCATCGAGCCCGTCCGGAGGCGCCCGCCTCCCGGAAGAAAGGTGCGTGACATGCGAGTACTTCTCGTGGGCGCGGGCGGCGTCGGTACCGCCGTCACCCGGATCGCGGCTCGCCGGGACTTCCTCACCCACATGGTGGTCAGCGACTACGACCTCGCCCGTGCCGAGGGCGCCGTCGCGGCCCTGGGGGAGCGGGGCGCCCGCTTCACCGCGCGGCGGCTGGACGCCTCGGACCAGGACGCGGTCCGCCGGATGCTCGTCGACGAGCGATGCGACGTACTGCTCAACGCCACCGACCCCAGGTTCGTGATGCCCCTCTTCCAGGCCGCCCTGGAAGCCGGCGCGCACTACATGGACATGGCGATGTCCCTGTCCGCGCCGCACGAGTCGCGCCCGTACGAGGAGTGCGGCGTGAAGCTCGGCGACGAGCAGTTCGCGCTCACCGGGAGCTGGGCGGAGGCCGGACGGCTGGCACTGGTCGGCATGGGCGTGGAGCCGGGTCTGTCCGACGTCTTCGCCCGGTACGCGGCCGACGAACTCTTCGACGACATCGAGGAGATCGGCGTCCGTGACGGCGCCAACCTCACGGTCGAGGGCTACGACTTCGCACCCTCCTTCAGCATCTGGACGACCATCGAGGAGTGCCTCAACCCGCCGGTCGTCTACGAGAAGGACCGAGGCTGGTTCACCACGGCTCCGTTCAGCGAGCCCGAGGTGTTCGACTTCCCCGAGGGCATCGGCCCGGTGGAGTGCGTCAACGTCGAACACGAAGAGGTGCTGCTGATGCCCCGCTGGGTGGACGCGCGCCGTGTCACGTTCAAGTACGGCCTCGGCGACGACTTCATCGCCAAGCTCAAGACCCTCCACGAACTGGGCCTCGACTCGACGGCGAGGGTGGCCGTGCCGGGGAAGGACGGAGCCGTACAGGTCTCCCCGCGAGACGTCGTCGCGGCCTGTCTGCCCGATCCGGCCGGCCTGGGGGACCGGATGACGGGCAAGACCTGCGCCGGCACCTGGGTCAAGGGCACCAAGGACGGGGCGCCCCGCGAGGTGTACCTGTACCACGTGGTCGACAACCAGTGGTCGATGCGCGAGTACGGCTCGCAGGCCGTGGTCTGGCAGACCGCGGTCAACCCGGTCGTCGCCCTGGAACTGATGGCCACCGGCACCTGGTCCGGCAAGGGCGTCCTCGGGCCCGAGGCCCTGCCGCCGCGCCCCTTCCTGGACCTGCTCACGGAGTACGGGTCTCCCTGGGGCCTGCGCGAAGAGAGCTGACGCCGTATCCGCCTTCGCGTTCCAGGGCGCGGATGACCCGGTAGTCCGCCTCGACGGCCTCCGGATCGGTGCTGCTGAGAACGGCCTCGGCGCACCTGGCCGTGCCGGGCGCCCGGCGGTCCTCGCCGACCGAGACTACCGTCGGCAGCCGGCGCAGGACGCGTCCGAGCGCCGGGTCCACGGCGCCGCCCGCGCCGGAGTGAAGGTGAACCCGGACGATGCGGTGACCGGCCGGGACGGGAAGGCGCCGGACGGGCGAGGGCGGCTCCCAGATGTCCATGGGGTCCAGCGCGCGGTCGCTTCCCGTGGCCCCGTGCAGTGCCTCCTCGGCCGGTGACAGCCCGGGCACCGCCAGCGCCGAAACCAGCAGGGACCCCCGGCCCTGCTCGTACGCGAGGCGTGCGGTGACCGGGCCGCGCAGTACGCCCAGGGCGTCCAGCACACGCAGCATGTACATCGACAGGTCCACGGTCAGCGGTTGATGACGGCCCATCAGGTCGGTGCGGTCCGGTGACCGGTCGGCGGCGCGCGTCTCGGCCCACACATCGGTGATCGAGTGGTCCGTCCTCCCGTCCGCACCGGGACGGCTGACGCTGTTGACGACGAACCGGCCGGGGGAGAGCAGCTCGGTGAGCACCAGGTGCGCGTCGCCGCAGTGCCGCTCGGCCGCACGTCCCATCCGGGCCCAGGCGGCGCTGATCTGCGGTTCCCCGTCGCAGACCACGGGTTCGACCGGCAGGCCGGCCGCGGCCGGGGCCAGCAGGTAACCGGGCAGCCGACTGGTTTCGGCCCAGGCCAGCGCCTCGGCGAGGTCCCCGGTGCGGATGCCGCGCGGCGCGGGTATCCCGGCTCGGCGCAGGGCCGC
>NZ_JBSGDB010000628.1:0-4351 GCF_053602155.1 Streptomyces sp. NPDC004561 | reverse complement strand
AGGCGCGTTGCGAGCGCGCCCGCCCCCCCGTCGGGGCAGCGGGGGTGCGGGGGCGGGGGGGCGCGCGGGGCGGGGTGGGGGGCCGCGCCGGGGTCGCCGGGCCCCCCCGCCCGCGCCCGCCCCCCCCCCCCCCGGCCGCCGCCTGGACCCGCCGCGGCGGCCGTCCCCATGTTCCGGCCCCCGGCCGACCGCGGCCGATGACGCTCGTGGACCGTCTTCCGTCCCCCGAGCCGCTGCGGCAGGTCACGCCGGTGCACCCCGCATCGCAGGCCGTGGCTCGCCGGCGCGCGTGGCAGCGGCCGCTCCCCCTCCCGCCGGCATGTCTCCTCGCTCGTCCGACCGGCCAGGTCCTAGCCGCGCAGGCTCAGCAGCGCGAACACGCCGCCGACCACCGGACGGGCCTGGAAGCCGCCGCTCTGGGTGTCCGCCACCGTGTCGTACCAGTCGGTGAACGGCACCCGCGAGGGCGTGGTGTGCGCGAACTCGTAGAGCCTGGAGATCAGCAGCTCGCTCACCGGGTGGCCGCGCAGCCACGCGGCCGTCCACATCTCCCAGTCACCCTTGGTGTAGCTGTGCCGCAGGTCGAGCGGCACGCCGAACTGGTTCGCCTGCGACAGGTACCAGTCGCCCTCCTTCTGCGCCACGTCGCGGGGTATCAGGTCGAGCCCGAGCAGCGCGTCCGGGTAGCCGTTGTACTTCAGGCTCCAGGTGCCGGGCTGGTCGTAGGCGAGCTTGAGGTGGTCCTTGTCGGTGTCCTGGGCCTTGTCCACCCACTGGCCGATGTAGTCCCGGGCGATGCCCGCGTACTTCGAGCTGTCGGCGGAGTTGCCCGCCGCGGTGGCGATCTGCCCCATGGCGCCGATGGCCAGGATGCCCTTGAGCGCGAGGTTGGCGCTGTGCGCGATCCAGCCGGTGAAGTCGTCCGTCTGGTTCTGGTTCTCCGGGTCGAGGGCGTTGTCCACCAGGTAGTCGGCCCACTGCTTCAGGATCGAGTAGTGCGCGGTGGCGAACGCCTTGGCGTCCGCGGAGCCGGTGCGCGCCAGATAGGCGGCGGTCATCAGCACCGCGTTGGCGGACTCCTCGACCGGCATGTCCTCCTCGTTGCCGTCGTTGTGCCCGCTCGCGTTCGGGTAGCCGGAGCCCAGGTCGTGCTCGGCGAACTTCTTGGGCCAGCCGCCGTTCTCCGCGTACTCCAGGAGCGGTTGCAGGATCAGGCCGAGGTACTCCGGGTCCAGGTAGAGGAACACCGGTATCGCCGGATAGGTCACGTCGATGGTCGACATGTTGCCGTCGGAGGAGATCTCCTTCAGGAACGCCCAGGGCTTGCCCTTGCGGCTGACCAGTTCGGTGCCGGCGTACGCCTGCCGCAGGGCCAGCGCGCACAGCGCGGCGTACTTGGCGCCGCCCGCGGCCGTCGCCTCCGTGCGCACCTTGTGGTCCAAGGAGGCGGTCCGCTTCTGCGCCTCGGCCGCGTCGGAGTGGAAGTAGCCGGCCATGTCCTGCCAGCTCGACCAGTACGACTTCCACAGCGGCGGCAGCTGCTCGCCGAGGTAGCTGACGGCGGGCTCGCGCACGTGGCCGACCGACAGGAGGGCGCGGGTGGAGTCGTGGACGCTGCCGAGGTCGAACCGGAAGGCGAAGACCGGCCAGCTGTCGTTGATGGCGCGCGGCTGGCGGGTGTCGGCGGAGTCGGCCAGCGCGTTGCCCTCCAGGGCGGTGGCGCGCACGGCGGTGTCCGAGCCGATCTGCCAGCTCAGCCCGGAGCGGTTGGTGGCGCTGAACACGACGGTGCCCCAGGACGCCATGTCGCCGTTCTCCCTGAGCACTCCGGGGCTGTCGGGAGTGAAGGTCAGCGAGGTCGCCGTCGTACCGCCCGAGCCGGACAGCTGCTCCTGCGACCAGCGGATCTTCGTCCCGGAGTTGCCCGAGGCCCACTCGCCGGAGATGTCGAAGTACAGCGCGACGTCGTGCGCCTTGCCGTCCAGGCTGCGCACGTCCGCGACGATGTACGACAGCGGCATCGACTGGCGGCGCAGGTCGCCCGGCTCCACGGGGGACAGGAACGTCAGGGTCAGCTGCGCGCCACCGGCCTCGAAGACGAACTCGGAGCGTGTCGCGGTGAGCGTCAGCGAGCGCTGCACCGCGCCGCGGGAGATCGGATGGCCGGCGACGCTCGGGGCGCCCAGGAACAGGAAGTTGGTGCCGTCGACCCGGATGACACCGGCCATGGCGGTGGTGCGGCCGGTCCAGAACGCCGGCCAGTGGCCGCTGGGCACGTCCGCGTTCAGCCAGGTGCTCAGGTAGGGCGAGCGCACGGCCAGCGGGACGGCGGGCGGCCGGATCGGGTCGAAGGCCGGGGCGACCGCGCCGGGGGAGTTACCGGCGGAGGCGGTGGCCGTGCCGTCTGCCGACAGCTCGGCGGCCTGCGCGCGCTGGGTGAGGCCCGGCAGCAGACCGGCACCGGCCGCACCGAGGCCGGCCGCGCCGGTCCATCTGATCAGTCCGCGGCGGGTGAGTCCACCGGCTGCCGCGCCGGAGCCGCCCGGGGAGTCCGAACCGGCTCGCGTGCCGGGGACGTTGGACCCGTTCGCGGGCAGGCCGGCGTTGTCGTTCCTTGGGGTCATTCGGTTCTCCTGGAGGAGCCGCTCGGGGAAAGCGGTGAAGGGCAGGGAGGTGCGCGCGGGGCGTGGCGGGCGCGTCGAACTGCCGGAAGAGCCATGGGGGGAACGCGCGGTGGCCCGGCACCGACCACACGGCTGACCTGAAGGACACTTCCTACAACGATGAAAAGCCGAGGCAGGACGATGACAGCACAGTATCGATGTCATGTCCACCCATCGGTGCAAACCTTCTCCACCGCCTTCCGGATCCCGGTGGGGGAACCTCAACTACCGTGTTGAGCTGCAGGTTTGGGCCTCCTCGGGAAGCCCTTGTGCCCGCCGAAGGCGCCCCGTCCCCCTAACTCGGGTCGTGCGAGGCGCTGCTGGCCATGGCTGGATGGAAGTTGTCCGCAACGAAGCCGAACTGATGTCTTGACAGTTTTCCGAGCCATCCACCACTGTTCCTCTACATCGTTGTACCAACCTGTCAGGCCAGGTCGCCCCACGAGCCCGCCCGGCTGGTTTCCTCTTCGCTCCGCAGCAAGAACTCCACCCCTCCCGACCGCTTCGACGAGGATGTGATCGGCGCATGTACGCCACCCTCCGGGCCAAGGCCGTCTCCGCCGCGGTGCTCACCGCCGGCCTCTGCCTTTCCGCGACCGCCTGCACCAACTCCGGCAGCGACTCGGCCTCCGGCTCCAAGGCGAGTTCCGGCGACAACACCGCGGCCGCCCAGCAGGTCGCCTCGCCCAGCGCCTCCGCCGCCGGCCCCGCCTGCACCTACCAGAAGTACGGGGGCGGTGTCCCCAAGATCGACATCACCGACGGCAAGACGGTGGTCGGCTTCTCGCAGTCGGAGTCCACCAGCAACCCCTTCCGGGCCACCGAGACCAAGAGCATCGAGGCGCAGGCCAAGAAGCTGGGCGTCAAGCTGATCGAGCGCAACGCCAACGCCGATGTCAACACGCAGAACTCGCAGATCGAGGACATGATCGCCCAGGGCGCCAAGGTCCTGATCGTGGCCCCGGAGAACTCCGACGGACTCGGCCCCGCGCTCGCCCAGGCCAAGGCCAAGAAGATCCCGGTCCTCACCATCGACCGCACCGTCACCGGCACCGCCTGCACCGACTTCGTCGCCTTCATCGGCTCGAACTTCTACGGTCAGGCGCAGATAGCCGCCGACGACCTGGCCGGCGCCACCAACAGCGCCGCGCACGTGGCGATCCTGACCGGCAGCCCCGGCAACAACGTCACCACCGACCGGACCAAGGGCTTCGAGGACCAGGTCAAGGCCAAGTATCCGAACATGAAGATCGTGGCCTCGCAGACCGGCAACTTCGCCCAGACCGACGGCCAGAAGGTGATGGAGCAGCTGCTCCAGGCGCACTCCGACATCAACGCCGTCTACGCCGAGAACGACGAGATGGCCCTCGGCGCCATCCAGGCGATCAAGTCCGCCGGGAAGGTCCCCGGCAAGGACATCAAGATCGTCAGCATCGACGGCATCTCGCAACTGGTCCAGGACGTCGCCGCCGGCCAGGCCGTCGCCGACGTCGAGACCAACCCGCGGTTCGGCCCGCTCGCCTTCCAGGCGCTGCAGGACTTCTACGGCACCACCGGCGTCCAGCCCAAGGTCATCATCAAGGACGGCCACTTCACGTCGAGCAACGCCAAGCAGGCCCTGTCCCAGGGCCTGGTGTACTGACCGAGCCGCCGGGTCCGGTGGCCGCGCGGGTCCTCGCCCCGCGGCC
>NZ_JBSGDB010000627.1:0-4362 GCF_053602155.1 Streptomyces sp. NPDC004561 | reverse complement strand
CCACTCCTCGTTCGTCAGGTCTCCACGTCCCATGCAGCCAGCCTGCCCCCAACACCCCACTCACGAAGGGAGATCCGAGAAACAGCGCCTAGTGCTGTGACCGCATAGACACCTCACGACCCCAAGTCGTCAAGCCGCAGCGGCCAACGCCGTTGGAAATGCGGTGTTCTCATCGAACAGTTCGCGTCGCTGGAGGCAGTGGAACATCTGTCCGAGCATGCGGTTGAAGCAATGCCACGAAGTTAGGGCTGCGCCGGCGTCGTCAAGGGCTTTCGCGAGATGGGCTCGTGGGACGGGATCCCCTGGTAGGAGGAAAGCCGACCAAGACTTCTCCTGTTCAGAGGATCCCGTTGTCGAGCCAGTCTGCCACCTGCACCCTGACACGCATCACGACCGTTGCCGAGGGAGCCTTCGCTCCCGGGCACCTCGGCGGGTTGACCCAGTTCCTGCCCTTCGAGCTCGTCGACGACGTGCTCGAGCAGACCAGAACCCTGCAGCAGCGCGTGCGCGCGTTACCGTCCCGTGTCGGAATCTACTTCGTGCTGGCTCTGGGGCTGTTCCCGAGCCTTGGGTACCAGCGCGTCTGGGACAAGCTCGTTGCCGGCCCTTCCGGCCTCGACCTGCACACCCCTTCTGAGGCGGCCCTGCGTCACCTCCGCGCGCGGCTGGGGCCCAGGCCGCTGGAGATGCTCTTCCATGCACTCGCGGTGCCGCTGGCACGTCCTTCAACACCGGGCGTGTGCTACCGGCGCTGGCGAACCGTCGCCTTCGGCGGCTGCAACTCGCTCAAAGCCCCTGACCTGCCAAGGATCCGGTGCCTGCTCGGCAAGGTTCGGCACCACTGGGGCATGTCCGGCTACCCCTCCTTGCGGCTGACCGTGCTCTGCGAGGCTGGTACCCGCGGTCTGCTCGGTGCCGTCTTCGGCCCCTGCGAAGCCGGCGAGATCGTCCAGGCAACCCGGCTGCTACCGAAATTGACCCCGCAGATGCTGCTCCTGGCCGATCGCGCCTACGACGGCGACGAGTTCCTGGGGCAGGTCGCTGACACCGGCGCTCAGTTCCTGGTCAGGCTGTCCGCCCGCCGACGCCCCGCCGTGCTGGCGGTCCTGCCCGACGGCACCTATCTTCCCCGCTTCCACCACGTCCGCGTACGCGTCATCGACGCGGAGATCACCGTCACCACCAGCGAAGGTAAGAGCATCACCGGGCGTTACCTGCTCGCGACCACACTCACCGACCACCGACGCGATCCCGCCGGAGCACTCGTCCGCCTCTACCACGAGCGCTGGGAGATCGAGACCGCCTACTACTCCCTGCGGCACACACTGCTGACTGGGCAGGTCCTGCGCTCCCAGGACCCACGCGGTCTTGAGCAGGAGGTCTGGGCCTTGCTCACCTTCTACCAGGTGCTGCGGATGGCCATGGCCGACGCCGTCGAGTCCCTTCCCGGCACCGACCCTGACAGGGCCAGTTTCACCATCGCTCTCCAGACCGCCCGCGACGAGGTCATCCGCGCCGACCACGTCCTGGCGCCGCCACAGCAGCAAGCGGGTGGCAGGGGCATAGCGGCAGCGATCCAGGCGAACCTCCTACCACCCCGTCGGGCTCGCATCAGCGCACGAAAGGTGAAGTGCCCCACCTCCCGATACCCGGCGAACCCGACCACTGGACACCCTCTGAACAGCCAAAACGTCACGAAACTCGCAATAGAGCTCAGACCTCAGCCCACATCGACCGCAGCTGGCGGACACGGCGGACAACGCAACAAGGTCCTGCACA
The DNA here is from genome assembly GCF_053602155.1 of Streptomyces sp. NPDC004561. Lineage (NCBI taxonomy): Bacteria > Bacillati > Actinomycetota > Actinomycetes > Kitasatosporales > Streptomycetaceae > Streptomyces > Streptomyces sp. NPDC004561. The sequence continues at coordinate 2,583 of NZ_JBSGDB010000627.1, read as the reverse complement.
TCATGCGAACGGCCCCCGGCAGGATCTGGCACGCCCGCGACTTTGCGAACGAGCTCGGTGTCACCACCTACGACAGCTTCTACGTACAGCTCGGCCGCTGGACCCGCGAAGGACTCCTCAACAAGATCGCAAACGCTACCTACACCCTGGCCGCCGACTGGCTACCGACCAGCCCTCACCTTCCCTCATCGACGACGCCCCTTGACGACGGCGGCACAGCGCTAACTTCGTGGCATTGGCGGTTGAAGAGGTTGCGCTGGGCGGCAGCGTGCCAGTCCCCGTGCCCGTCGCGGCGGCGACGGTACTGAGCCATGGCTCCGGGCGAGGCCCGGAGGGCGGAGAAGGCCCAGAGGTAGCCGGCGTGGTTGAGGCGGTCGTTTTTGACCCAGCGGCGGGTGATGCTGGACTTCTTGCCGGAAGCCCGGGTGATGGGCGAGGAGCCGGCGTATGCCTTCAGGCCGCGTGCGTCGGCGAAACGGCCGCGGTCGTCCCCGATCTCAGCGAGCACCCGGGCGCCGAGCTGGACGCCGAGGCCGGGAAAACTGAGGATGATCTCAGCGTCCGGATGCTGAGGGAAGGCTTCCCCCACCGCCTGGGCGAGGTCGTCGGTGGCCGTGCAGGCGGCCTGGAGCTGGACCAGGAGGGCGAGCATCTGCTTGCCGAGCGCGTCCTCGACGAGGGCAGGATGGTGGGTGTGGTCCTCGCGGAAGACCTCACGGAGGCGTTCAATCTCGGCTTCGATGCCGCGTTGGCGGCCGGCTCGCTTGAGGGCGGCTTGGAGCTGGGCGCGAGTCAGTCGAGCAGCTCGTGTGGGAGTCGGAGCCAGCTTGAGGATTTCGTGGGCTTCAGAGCGACAGAGACCGTTCTTCCAGGACTCGAACGCCGCCAGGGCCGCGGGGAGCGGAGCTGGTTGGAAATCTGCTGGCGGTTCCAGGTGGAGTCCTGCTGGGCGCGGGCGATGACAGCGATGGCGCGGGCCAGGTCGCTGTCATCGGGCAAGACCCGGTGGGCGTGCATGTCGGTGCGCAGGGTGTTCGCGAGCACCAGGGCGTCCCCCGGGTCGGACTTCTTGCGGGAGACGCTGTGCCGGTCGCGGTAGCGGGCAGCGGCCCTCGGGTTGATCGCGAAGACCTTCCGCTTGCCCTGCCGCAGCACGGCGACCAGCAGACCGCGGGAGGTCTCGATCGCCACCGGGATCGGGTGTTCCTCGGTGTCGCCGTACTCGGCGAGCAGCTCCAACAAGATCTTGTAGCCAGCCGCGTCATCCGTGATGTGGCGTTTGGCCAGCAGCTGGCCCGAGTCGTCGATCAGGGCGATGTCGTGCGTCCTCTCGGCCCAGTCGATTCCGCAGTAGATCAAGGCATCCTCCCCATGGCGTGGGTGTTTGCGCTGGTCACGAGCGCATGCGGGCCACGCAGCGACCTAACAGCGAGCTCGGTGCCAACTTTGGAGTAGTAACGCTGGATCCGGGCGAACAGCAGCATGAGCAGCGGCAGCATCACCACGACGAACCACGCGCCCGCGAGGAATTTCGTGGCGAGCAGGACGGCACCCGCGACGCCGCTGAGCACAGCTCCCGTGGCGTTGATCAGCACTCGGGGCACCCACCTGTGGGGACGTTGCGTCGTCCAGTGCCGCACGAGTCCGAGCTGCCTGATGGTGAAGCCGACGAATACCCCGATGGCGAAGAGCGGGATCAGCCGCTGTGTGTCGGCGTTGACGGTGATCAGCAGGATCAGGGACAGCAAAGCCAGGGCGACGACCCCGTAGCGGTGAACCGGCTGTTCGGCGCGCAGGGCGAAGAGGTGGGGCAACCGGTTGTCCTGGGCCAGCAGCTCATCAGTACGGGCAGGCCGCCGAAACTGGTGTTCGCGGCCAGCCCCAGGACGAGGGTGATGGCGAGGCTGGTGGTGTAGTAGGGCCAGCCGGTGCCGTACGCGCCGGCCGTCATCTGGGCCAGGATCGTCAGGGGCCGACGGGCGCCATCACCGGGCCGGGCACCACGAACAAGTGCCTTGACGTGGACACCAACACTTCGACCAACGGCAACAAGGTGCAGTTGTGGGACTGCACCACCGAGGTCCAGGGTCAGCAGTGGTCGCGGATGAGCGGCGGCACGGTCCGCGCCTTCGGCAAGTGCCTGAACATCGTGGCCAACGGGGCCGCGAACTACTCCAAGGTCGAGCTGTGGGACTGCGACAACGCGGGTGGTCAGCAGTGGTTCCCGCAGGCCAACCGCTCGCTGTTCAATCCGCAGTCAAGGCGCTGCCTCGACGATCCGCAGGCCAACACCGCGAACGGCACACAGCTTCAGATCTACGACTGCAACGGGCTGTTCACGCAGGTGTGGCATCTGCCGTAACCACCGTGGCCGCCGCTGCTCTTGCGGCTGCAGCGGCGGTGACCTCATAGCCGCGTCCCCGCATCCCATACGTACAGCGTCGCGGCCCGGGCCCGGCCGCCTTTGCTCGGGTGCCCCAGGCCGCGACAAACCGTTATTCACGAACATCTTGCAACGTTGCAATTAGCTGGTTTACCGTCTTGCAACGTTGCAAGAAGCGTGATGAAGGGCCCAGGTGACAC
>NZ_JBSGDB010000626.1:0-4363 GCF_053602155.1 Streptomyces sp. NPDC004561 | reverse complement strand
GGTCCATGACCGAGTCCGGTACGCGGTGACAGCAACGGAGAACCAGATGAAGGTCTGCCGCTGCGCCGGCTGACCGGCCCCCTCCGCCTCACCCGCGTCCCGGACCCGCTCGCGTCCTTCGACTGCGACACCTGGGACGACATCGCCGACGCCAGGGCACGCATCAGGGAGCATGGTCACGTGTTGGATGAATGGATCTCCGCAGTCAAGGACGAGCTGGGCATTGACCTGGACGTCGACATCCGTGGTCTGCTCGACCTGGCCCGTGACGCCGCGCACGGCGTGGACCGGCCCGCCGCCCCGCTGACCACCTTCCTAGTCGGCTACGCCGCCGCCCAGGGCAAGGGCGGCCCCGAGGCCGTCGCCGAGGCCGCGCGCAAGGCCTCCGCACTGGCCCAGCGCTGGGCGGAGGAGAACAACGGGGGCGAGGAAGAGAACAGCGGGGGCCCGAGCGCCCCGGACGCCGGATGACCCCCGGCACCCGGGCCGGGGCGCCCGCGGATAACCGCGACGACCTCGACGTCGAGGAGGCCCTGGCCCTCGTGAGGGAAGCCAAGGACGACAGCACCGGACATGTCCCCGCCCCGGCACCCCAGACGGCGGGCGAGCGGCACACCGAGCGGCACCGGGCCACGCCCTGGCCGCAGGCCCGGGAGATCGCCGCCCGGGCCGTCCGCTCCCGCGCCCGCCGCGCCCCCGTCTCCGTGCCCCTCGACGACGCCCTCGGCCTGGTCCTGGCCGCGCCGCTCGACGCGCTCACCGACCTGCCCTCCTTCGACACCTCCGCGATGGACGGCTACGCCGTCGCCGGACCCGGACCCTGGGAGGTGCGCGACGAGGGCGCGCTCGCCGGGCACGCGCAGCCCGCGCCGCTCACCGACGGCGAGGCGGTCCGCATCGCGACCGGCGCGCGCATCCCCGCCGACACCACCGCCGTGCTGCGCACCGAACACGGCCGCACGGACGTCCAGGGCCGGCTGCACGCCACCCGGGAGACGGCCCACGGCCAGGACATCCGCCCGCGCGGCCAGGAGTGCCGCAGCGGCGACCAGTTGCTGCCCGTCGGCACCCTGATCACCCCCGCCGTCCTGGGACTCGCCGCGGCGGCCGGATACGACACCGTCACCGCCGTTCCTCGCCCCCGCGCCGAAGTGCTGGTGCTCGGAGACGAGTTGCTCACCGAGGGCCTTCCGCACGACGGGCTGATCCGGGACGCGCTCGGCCCCATGCTGCCGCCGTGGCTGCGGGCGCTCGGCGCCGAGGTCGTCGCGGTACGCCGGATCGGTGACGACGCCAGGGCCCTGCGCAAGGCCGTCACCGGCTCCACGGCCGACCTCGTCGTCACCACCGGAGGCACCGCCGCCGGTCCCGTCGACCATGTCCACCCCATCCTGGAGCGCATCGGCGCCGAACTCCTCGTCGACGGCGTCAAGGTGCGCCCCGGCCATCCCATGCTGCTGGCCCGCACCAAGGACGACCAGCACCTCGTCGGTCTGCCCGGCAACCCCCTGGCGGCCGTCTCGGGCCTGCTCACGCTCGCCGAGCCGCTGCTGCGGACCCTGGCCGCCCGCCCGGCCCTCGAGCCGTACACGCTGCCGCTGAAGGAGGCGGTGCACGGGCATCCGCACGACACCCGGCTCATCCCCGTGGTGCTGCGCGGCGACCGCGCCGTGCCGCTGCACTACAACGGCCCGGCCATGCTGCGTGGCATCGCCGCAGCCGACGCGCTGGCCGTCGTACCGCCCGGCGGGGCCCGGCAGGGCGAGGAGACGGAACTGCTGGATCTGCCGTGGGCGGCCGCGGGCATCGGGGTGTGTTTCACGTGAAACATCCGAGGTGCCCTGCCCAGTAGGGAACCGTACGGGGGAGTAGCGTCGCCGGTATGCATGCGATCACGATTCCCGAACCTGGTGGTCCCGAGGCGCTGGTGTGGGACGAGGTCCCCGATCCGGTGCCCGGCGAGGGCGAGGTGCTGGTCGAGGTGGTGGCCAGCGCCGTCAACCGCGCCGACATCCTGCAGCGGCAGGGCTTCTACAACCCGCCGTCCGGCGCGTCCCCCTACCCCGGCCTGGAGTGCTCAGGCCGGATCGCCGCGCTCGGCCCCGGAGTGTCCGGCTGGGCCGTCGGCGACGAGGTGTGCGCGCTGCTCTCGGGCGGCGGCTACGCCCAGAAGGTCGTCGTGCCGGCCGGGCAGCTGCTGCCCGTGCCCGAGGGCGTCGACCTCCGGCAGGCGGCCGCGCTGCCCGAGGTGGTGTGCACGGTCTGGTCCAACGTGTTCATGATCGCCCATCTGCGCCCCGGCGAGACGCTGCTCGTGCACGGCGGCGCCAGCGGTATCGGCACCATGGCGATCCAGCTGGCCAAGGCCGTCGGCGCCAGGGTCGCGGTGACCGCCGGCACCAAGGAGAAGCTGGACCACTGCGCCGAGCTGGGGGCGGACATTCTCGTCAACTACCGGGAGCAGGACTTCGTCGCCGAGGTCATGCAGGCCACCGACGGGGCGGGCGCCGACGTCATCCTCGACAACATGGGCGCCAAGTACCTGGGCCGCAATGTCCAGACGCTCGCGGTCAACGGACGTCTGGCGATCATCGGGATGCAGGGCGGGGTCAAGGGCGAGCTGAACATCGGCACGCTGCTGAACAAGCGGGCCGCCATCAGCGCGACCTCGCTGCGGGCGCGTCCGCTGGACGAGAAGGCGGTCATCGTCGCCGCCGTGCGCGAGCATGTGTGGCCGCTGCTCGCCGCCGGTCATGTCCGGCCGGTCGTGGACCGCGAGCTGCCGATGCCGGAGGCCGCCGAGGCGCACCAGGTGGTGGAGGCGAGCGGCCACGTCGGCAAGGTGCTGCTGGTGACGCCGTAGCGGCGTCCGGAGAGGCGCCCCCGGGGGCTCAGCCCTTGCGGAGCCTGAGGCCCAGGAACGCCAGGCCCAGCCCGAGCCCGATCAGGACGAGGCCGCTGCCGAGCGGAAGGATGCGCAGGACCGGCCCGTCGGCGTCGTTGCCCTGCTGGGCGGCGCTCTGGCCGGCCGGCTGCCGCGAGGGCCGGGCGGGCACGAGGCCGGCCTCCGCAGGCGGTGGAGAGACCGACGCTGACCCGCTCGGCGTCTCCGCGGTCTCCGGCTCCTTCGGCTGCGCGGCGACCCCGTCGGGGTCGCGGATGGGCGCCGAGTCGTCGCCTCCCTCCACCTCGGCCATGGGCCCGTCCGGCCGGCCCGGTCGCCTCCGCCCCTCCCCGGCCCGGCTCCCCGCGCGGGACGGCGTCGCCGCCTGCGGGTTGTACGAGGCGGAGGCGGAGTCCGAGGGTGTGGGGACGGGCGTGGCGGGCGTGTGATCGGCGCCGGAGGCGTGCTCGTGCCCGTGGCCGCGACCGGCGTGGTCGGAGTGGCCGGGGTGGCCGGGGTGCTCGTGGTCCGCGTGGCCGGTGGCCGAGGGGCGCGGGGGGCCCGGCTCGGAGGCGTACGCGGTGGCGGTGCCGTAGGCCGGCAGGGCCGTGGTGAGGACGAGCATCAGCCGTAGAGAGCGGTGCTTGAGTCGCAGCCATGAAGTCACGTCGGTGACCTCCCGGAGCCCAGGTCGTCGTGATCGATGGAAAAAAACCGACGGAAACAAGCCTCACATTCGTGTCGTAAGGGAGCATTTCGGATTGGGCCGATGGGTCTAAGCGGTGGATCAACCCCAAGAGGGGGCACCACGCTGATGAGGTGTACGGGTGCGAGAGAATGGCGGCATGGAGATGCCGAGGAACGAACGGTCGCCGGAGAGTCCCCAGATCCTCGTCGTGGGCCAGGACGGGATGGCGCTCGGCGGTGGCAATGGGGACGACGACCCCCGCGAGATTCCGGTGACGGAGCAGGTCGAGCAGCCTGCCAAGGTCATGCGGATCGGCAGCATGATCAAGCAGCTCCTGGAGGAGGTGCGCGTGGCTCCGCTGGACGAGGCCAGCCGGGTCCGGCTGAAGGAGATCCACGCCAGCTCGGTGAAGGAGCTGGAGGACGGTCTGGCGCCGGAGCTGGTCGAGGAACTGGAGCGGCTCTCCCTGCCGTTCACCGACGACGCGACGCCGAGCGACGCGGAACTGCGGATCGCGCAGGCACAGTTGGTGGGCTGGCTGGAGGGCCTCTTCCACGGGATCCAGACGACCCTGTTCGCCCAGCAGATGGCCGCGCGGGCCCAGTTGGAGCAGATGCGCCGCGCGCTCCCGCCGGGCGTGACGGGCCACGAGGGCGACGACCCCCGCACCGGCGGCCGCTCGGGCGGACCGTACCTGTAAGGGAGAATGCGATGAGCGCACCCGACGGCAGCCCGGTCGGCGCCGAACGCAGCATCGGCCAGCTGTTCGCCTCGGCGACGACCGAAATGTC
>NZ_JBSGDB010000625.1:0-4371 GCF_053602155.1 Streptomyces sp. NPDC004561 | reverse complement strand
ATCTGGGTGTATGCGTACTCGACGATGGGGGAGAACGGTATGAAGCCATTGGAACTCCGCCGCGCAGTTGAGGCAGGACTGGCGACGAACTCCTCGTACCGCGGGGTGATGCCGGAGGCGCCCGAGGAGAGCAGCAGCACGGTGTCGTTGGTGGACATGCAGCCGTCGGAGTCGACGCGGTCGAAGGTGACCTTCGTGGCCGCGCGCAGCGCCCTGTCCAGCGTCTCGTCGTCGAGGTCTGCGTCGGTGGTGAGGACGACCAGCATGGTGGCGAGGCCGGGGGCGAGCATGCCGGCGCCCTTGGCCATGCCGCCGACCGTCCAGCCCTCCTTGGTCACGACGGACGTCTTGTGGACGGTGTCGGTGGTCTTGATGGCGATGGCGGCCTTCTCGCCGCCGTGCTCGGAGAGCTGGGCCGCGGCCGACTCGATGCCCGGGAGCAGCTTGTCCATGGGCAGCAGCACGCCGATGAGGCCGGTGGAGCAGACGGCGACCTCGATGGCGCCCCGGCCGAGCACCTCGGCGGCCTTCTCGGCGGTGGCGTGGGTGTCCTGGAAGCCCTTGGGTCCCGTACAGGCGTTGGCGCCACCGGAGTTGAGGACGACGGCGGAGACCTCGCCGCTCTTGAGGACCTGCTCGGACCAGAGCACCGGCGCTGCCTTCACACGGTTGGAGGTGAAGACGCCCGCGGCGGCACGGCGGGGACCGTCGTTGACCACGAGGGCCAGGTCCGGGTTGCCGTTCTCCTTGATCCCGGCGGCGATCCCCGCCGCCGTGAATCCCTTTGCTGCCGTCACGGTCACGGCGCGACTCCGATCGTCGTCAGCCCGGTGGACTCCGCGAGTCCGAGGGCGAGGTTCATGCTCTGGACGGCACCGCCCGCGGTGCCCTTGGTCAGGTTGTCGATGGCGCTGATCGCGATGATGCGGTCCACGGACGCGTCGTACGCGACCTGCACCTGAACGGCGTTGGAACCGTGGACGGAGGCCGTCGCGGGCCACCGGCCCTCGGGGAGCAGATGGACGAACGGCTCGTCGGCGTAGGTCTTCTCGTAGGCGGCGCGAACGGACTCGGCGGTGACGCCCTCCTTCGCCGAGGCGCTGCACGTGGCGAGGATCCCGCGGGGCATCGGCGCGAGGGTCGGCGTGAAGGAGACGGAGATCCGCTCCCCCGCCACCCCGCTGAGGTTCTGGATCATCTCGGGGGTGTGCCGGTGGCCGCCGCCGACGCCGTACGGCGACATGGAGCCCATGACCTCGCTGCCGAGCAGATGCTGCTTGGGCGCCCTGCCCGCGCCGGAGGTGCCGGACGCGGCGACGATCACGGCCTCGGGCTCGGCCAGCCCGGCCGCGTAGGCCGGGAACAGGGCCAGGGTGACGGCGGTGGGATAGCAACCGGGTACCGCGATGCGCTTGGACCCCTCCAGCGCGGCGCGGGCACCCGGCAGTTCGGGGAGGCCGTAGGGCCAGGTGCCGGCGTGCGGGGAGCCGTAGAAACGCTCCCAGTCGGCCGGGTCCGTCAGCCGGAAGTCGGCGCCCATGTCGACCACGAGGACGTCGGGGCCGAGCTGCTCGGCGACGGCGGCGGACTGCCCGTGCGGCAGCGCCAGGAAGACGACGTCATGGCCGGCGAGTGCCTCGGCCGTGGTCTCGGACAGCACGCGGTCGGCCAGCGGCAGCAGGTGCGGCTGGAGCGCGCCGAGCCGCTGACCCGCGTTGGAGTTCGCGGTCAGGGCGCCGATCTCGACCTCGGGGTGTGCGAGGAGCAGCCGCAGGACCTCTCCGCCCGCGTATCCGCTCGCTCCGGCCACCGCCGCACGTACCGCCATGTCCATCCTCCTCTAGATGGCATGACTATACGTATCGCTGCACGTTTATGCAATCGTCCGGGCGTCCGCGCCGGGCAGCATGACCCAGCGGGACACCACGAAGGTGACGGGGATCGCGGCCGCGGAGGCGATGAGGGGGGCGAAGCGGCTTCCCGCGTGGAGCACGTCGACGATCACGTACACGCCCACGGTGGTGATCAGGAAATTGGCGACGTTCGTCAGCGGGAACAGCAGGAATTTCCGCCAGGTCGGCCGGGTCCGGTAGGTGAATCGGGCGTTGAGGAAAAAGGATCCGCACATGCTGATCAGAAACGCGAGGACATGCGCGCCGAGATAGGGCAGCCACATCAGGAACAGCAGGTAGAGACCGTAGTAGGTGGCCGTGTTGACCACGCCCACCACGGCGAACGTGATGATCTGTCGCGATATCAAGGAATGAGGTCTTTCGTCCGTTCGACGTTGGTCGCCTTCACCAGGAAGTGCGGACGACCCTTCACCTCGTAGTAGATGCGTCCCGTGTACTCCCCGATCACTCCCAGCATGACCATCTGCACGCCGGCGAGGGCGGTGACCGCGGTGATGATGGTCACATAGCCGGGGGTCTGGACCCCGTGCAGGAGCGCGGCGACCACGATCCAGCCCGTGTAGACGCCGGCGCACAGCAGCAGGCCCATGCCGAGCCAGAGGGCCGCGCGCAGCGGCCGGTTGTTGAAGGACAGCACCCCGTCCAGGCCGTAGTTGAGCAGGCCGCGCAGGTTCCAGGAGCTGCTGCCGGCCTCGCGCGCGGCGTTCTCGTACTCGAAGGTGGTGCTCGGGAAGCCCACCCAGGCGAACAGGCCCTTGGAGAAGCGGTTGTACTCGGTGAGGGCCAGCACCGCGTCCACCACGCGGCGCGACAGCAGCCGGAAGTCCCCCACGCCGTCCATGAGTTCGACGTCGACCAGGCGGTTGACCAGCCGGTAGTACGTGCGTGCGGTCAGGGTCCGGGTGAGGCGGTCGCCGGTGCGGGTCCGCCGGGCGATGACCTGGTCGTGGCCCTGTTCGCGCAGCTGGACCATGCGCTTGATCAGCTCCGGCGGGTGCTGGAGGTCGGCGTCCATGACGACCACGGAGTCGCCGGAGGCGTGCCTCAGCCCGGCGAGCAGGGCCGCCTCCTTGCCGAAGTTGCGGCTGAAGGAGACGTACCGCACCCGCGCGTCCAGGCCGGCGAGGCGTTCGAGGACGGGGAGCGTGCGGTCGCGGCTGCCGTCGTCCACGTACACGAACTCCATGTCGTGGCCGAGCGGCAGCAGTTCCTCGGAGACCTTCTGGATCTCCTCGTGGAAGCGTTCGAGGACGTCTTCCTCGTTGTAGCAGGGCGCGACGATCGATATCAGCATGGCGGGTCCCCCTGGGGCGCGGTCAGTGAGCGGCTGTCACGCGCTCGCGCGGTGGTGTGGTCGTGGGCGGCGCCGGGACGCGCCGGCGGCGGACGGCGGCGAGGGCGGTGAGCAGGACGAGGGCCGCGAGCGAGACGAGCCCGACGGTCGTGCCCAGCCGCAGGCCGGGTGGGTGGAAGGTGCAGGTCAGGCTGGTCGAGGTGCCGTCGAGGGGGACGGCGACGAGGCCGTGGTACTGCCCGGCGGGCCGGGCCGCGCCGTCGCCCGTGGCGCACCGCCAGCCGGCGATGCGGGGCGCGGCGACGACCGCGATCCCCCTGCTGCCGGCGGGCAGCCGGGCCCGCAGGGTGCCGTCGGAGACGGTCACCTCGCCGGCGCCGGTGGTCTTCAGCCGGGCGGCGGCGGTGCGCAACCGGGCGGTGTCCAGGCAGCCGATCGCACCGGGCGGGATCCGGCCGGGCCGGTCCGGGGTCAGCTCGATCCGCACCTGCCCGGAGGCCGGGGTACGGCCGAGCGGCTCCATGGCGGCCCGGTTGCGCCCGTAGTCGGATCGGAGGAGGACGCCGGTGCCGCCGCCCGCGAGCCGCGCGGAGCCGGAGAAGTACGGCGCCCACAGGTTCACCTGGGTCCCGGCCGGGCAGCGGGCGGTGATCACCGGCCGGGCCGTGGAGCCCCCGGAACCCACGGAGCCGCCGCGGAGAGGCTTTCCGAAGTCGTCGCGCACGGTGGCGCCGGGCACGGTGTAGACACGGCTGCCGAGCAGCAGTTCCTGGTTGCGGTACGGCGACGGCCCGAAGGGCGCCGTGTCGGGGGTGGTCCGCACCGTCACCAGGGGCGGCACGTCCCGGCGGGTGACGGTCGGCGGGCCCGCGTCCCCCGGCAGGTGGGTCTGGTGCGAATCCGGCGGGTCGTGCACCCGGGCGCCGACGGAGAAGAGCACGTCCGTGACGGCGTTGTCCAGGCTCTGCACGCTCCGCCCGCGCGAGGTCCAGCCGCCGCCGAGCGCCGTGAGGGTGCGGCTGAGCACGTCCGAGGTGAGGCTGCTGTAGTACTGGGCGCCCTGGCCGCCGACCAGCATCGGGTCGTTGCCGACGGTCTGCTCGCGGCCGGGTTCCGTGCGGTAGCGGGGCCAGCCGTCGGCCCCGGCGATCGCCGCCGCCTGCC
>NZ_JBSGDB010000624.1:0-4379 GCF_053602155.1 Streptomyces sp. NPDC004561 | reverse complement strand
GGCCGGGCAGCGTGGCATGGCTGCCGCGCCGGTCGGTCGCGACCAGACCGCCGCGGCGCAGCACCTCCAGCGCCTGCCGGACGGTCTCCCGGCTGACCCCGAAGTGCGCGGCCAGGTGCCGCTCGCCCGGCAGCCGTTCGCCGGGTGGGATCGTGCCCTCGCGCAGTTCGTCGAGCAGCAGCGCCGCGACCTGCGCGTACAGCGGCCGGTCGGTGGTCTGGGACGGATCGTGCGGGGTGGTGCGGGCCATGCCGCGCCTCCTGTTGGTGACAAGACGTAGCCGTGCGGGCTCATTGCGCGACCACAATTAGCATTGGTCTAAACCACAAGGGAAGAGCGGTCCGCCGGTTCGGCCGAAACCCACCCGCGCGATCTCCGGCCACCCGGCGCCGGGGCGGCCGGTCACAGGGTGCGGTAGAGGGCGTCTATCAGCGCCATCTTCCGGGGGTCGTCCGCGATGCGCGGCCCCATCCGGTTCATCACGTAGCCCAGCGAGACGCCCGCCTCCGGGTCGGCGAGCCCGCACGAGCCGCCGAACCCGTCATGACCGAAAGCCCGCGGATTGGGGCCGTACGAGCCATGGGGCCCGCTCAGCCACAGGCCGAGCCCGGCCTCGGTCTCGCCCTCGAACCCCGCGCCCAGCACCAGGTCGCGGCAGCTGCCCTGCCCCTCGCGCACCCGCTCCGCGGCCTCCGGAGCGAGGACGCGCCGGCCGCCCCAGGAGCCGCGGCCGGCGAAGACGCCGTAGAGCGCCGCGACCGCCCGGGCGGTGCCGTGCCCGTTCGCCGCCGGGATCTCCGCCGCCCGCCACGCGGGCGTGTTGGCCTCGGCCGCACCGACCAGCGGGTTGGCCAGCGCCGCGACGGCGGCGGGGGCCAACTGGCTGAAGACGGCGGCCTGTTGATCGGCCGAGGCGGTCGGCGGACGCACCAGCTCGGCCGCCCGGCCGGACTCCGCCGCGGGCAGGCCGACCGTGAAGTCGATCCCGAGCGGTCCGGTCACCTCCCGCCGCAGGAAGGCGCCCGGCAACAGCCCCGAAACCCGCCGTACGACCTCGCCGACCAGGAAGCCGTACGTCAGCGCGTGATACCCGGACCGCGTCCCCGGCTCCCACCAGGGCTCCATGGCCGCGAGCCGCGAGGTGGTCGTCTCCCAGTCGTACAGGTCGTCCAGGGAGTGCGGCTCGCGCAGCCCCGACAGCCCGGCGCGGTGCGACAGCAGATGCCGTACGAGCACCTTGTCCTTGCCCGCCGCCGCGAACTCCGGCCAGTAACCGGCCACCGGTGCGTCGAGGTCGAGCAGTCCGCGGTCGGCGAGGATGTGCGCGCACAGCGCCACCGGGCCCTTGGTGGTCGACCACACGTTCACCAGCGTGTCCTTCTCCCAGGGGCGGGCACGGGACGGGCCGGCCCAGCCGCCCCACAGGTCCACCACCGTCTCCCCGCCGACGGTGACCGCCACGGCGGCGCCCAGTTCGCCCCGCTCGCGGAAGTTCCCCTCGAACGCCTCCCGCACCGCGGCGAACCGCGGATCGCAGTGGCCGTGGACCGGTACCGCCTGTGCCTGCCGTACCTCGTGCGCGGACATGGGCCCTCCATGATCGCCGGGAGCCCGGGCCGCGACGCTGCGACCCGGGCACCCCGAACGTACCGACTGGTCGGACTGGAGGGAAGGGGGGATTTCCCCTCAGGCGTACGACCGCAGCCGGCGCACCTTCGCCGCCTCGTGGAAGGGGCCCCCGCCCTCGTGGTGGGGCAGGTCGAACAGGGCCATCGACAACCGCCCTTGCGAAGGGGGAATGCGTCAGGCCACCGTACGCGGCGGGCCGATGACCGGCGGGCAAGCGCTTGCCGGCCTTCCGGCGCCCGGATCACGCGCCGCCTCCGCGGTGGCCGCCCCTCAGGCCCTCGGCTGGGTCCACCTCGGTCCCGTGCGCGCCCACTCCCGCTCCCACTCGGCGAGCCGGTGGCGCAGGGCGATCCTGCGCTCCAAGGCGTGGCCGAGGAGCACCACGCCCCCGGCGCCCGCCGCCGCGCAGATGCCGACGGTGACCGCGTGCTGCCAGATCGCCACGGCGTCCGGCGGCGGGGTGACGTTGCGGCCCCGGGAGTCGAACCACACGGAGACCGTGTCACCGGGCCGGGTCCCGGCCGGGACCCGCGCCCAGGCGGTGCGGGTCCCCATGCCGGGCTCGGTCCAGCGGACCTCGGCGCGGTACGGATGCGCGCGGTCGCCCTGCACGGTGGGCACCCGTCGCGGTGGATCGCCGAACACCGTGGCACGCACCTGGTGGCGGGCGGCCCGCTCCGCCGCCGCCACCGCCTCGGCCCGGCCATGGGCGTGCAGTCCCGCGGCCACCCCGACCAGCGGCGCCACCACGAACAGCAGGACGGCGACGACCAGCACCGTCCATGCCTCCGCGACATCCGACCGGCGCCGCAGCGGATTGCGCCGCCAGCGCCAACCATGCACCCGGGTACGCATGTCCACCTCCTCGCCGGCGCCGCGACCGGAGAGCGGGACGAGCCGGTTCACCGGCCCGCCGTGCCCGCCCCCGGCCCACGCACACGAGCGTCCACACCCGTCACGTACCCCGTTCGGCGCACCTCGTTCACGCGGTGAACCGCGAGTTCAGGCCCACCTGAAGCACGGAACGGGCCATGCGCCCCACGATCGCGCGCCCTGCCGGCCGCCGCGACCCGGGCTTCGGCGGACCTAGCCGAAGCGCTCGATACGGATGCGCTCCACCGGCTGACCGGCCTCGACGAGCAGCCGGGAGGCATGTTCGGCGAACCCGTTCGAGCCGCACACGTAGGCCTCCCACCCGCCGGGCGGCCGCTCGGCCAGGAGCGGCGCCACATGCGCGGCCGCCATACGCCCCACCGGCACCCCGGGAGGGGCGCTGCGGGTGAACACCGGCGTCGTCTCCGCGCCCAGCTCCCGGGCGTAGATCAGCTCCTCGGGGCTGCGCGCGGACACCAGCATCCGCAGCGGCACGCCCAGGCCGTGCGCCCGGTGGTGCCGGACCATCGACATCAGCGGTACGACCCCGGAGCCGGCCCCGATGAGCAGCGCGGGCCGGTCGCCCGGCCAGGCGAAGAAGCCGCTGAGCGGACCGCGCACCTCGACGGTGTCCCCGGGCCGCGCCACCGTGTGGAACCATCCGGAGACCTCGCCGTCCGGCACCCGGTCCAGGGTCAGCTCGATGTGCCCGGAGCCCTCCGGCGCCGACGCGATGGAGTAGTGGCGCTGTGCCGTGTAGCCGTCCTCGGCGGTCAGCCGCAGCAGCAGGTGCTGGCCGGGCAGATGCCCCGCCCAGCCCGGCACCGCCAGGCGGAAGGTGGCCGCGTGCGGTGTCTCGTGCCGGATCTCCGTCAGCGTGGCCGGCTGCCAGAGCGCCGCGGCCTGCTCGCTCACGGCGATGCGTCCGGGCACCGCGAACCGTGTCGTGGGACCGCCCGGGCCGGGGGCGGTCGCGCTCGTCGTCACCGTCTCAGTCACCGGAGTACCGCTGCTCCTCCCACGGATTGCCGCGCGCATGGTAGCCGTTGCGCTCCCAGAAGCCCGGCTCCTCGTGGTCGAGGAGCGTGATGCCCGCGATCCACTTGGCGCTCTTCCAGAAGTAGAGGTGGGGCACCAGCAGCCGCGCCGGGCCGCCGTGCTCGGGCGGCAGCGGCTGCCCGTCGTACTCCCAGGCGATCCAGGCCCGTCCGCCGGTGAGGTCGGCGAGCGGCAGGTTCGTGGTGTAGCCGGTGTGGGAGCGGGCCAGCGCGTGGGTGGCGGACCCACGGGGCCGCACCACGTCGAAGAAGGCGTCGAGCGACCCTCCGCCGAACCGCACGCCGAACTTCGACCAGCCGGTCACACAGTGGATGTCGCCGGCGTAGGCCGAAGCCGGGAGCGCGCGCGCCGTGTCCCAGTCCCAGGTGTGCGGCCGCTCGACCAGTCCGTCGATGCGGAAGGACCAGTCGGCCGGCGCGAGGTCCGGCGTGACCTCGGCGGACAGGACGGGCCAGTCGTCGCGCGCGTCGTACTGCCCGGGAGGCAGCCCGGGGTTGTGCCGGCGCGGGCGGCCCGTGAAGCCTCGCGTGACGTTCATGCTTCAACCGTACGCTGTCGTTCCGGGTGCTCCGTCCCAGGTCACCGCCGGGATCCTCGCGGCCCCGCGAACTTCCGCCGGCGCCGGGAATACCCGTGCGGCGCCGGTCCTTGGCGTTCGGTGCGGGCACCGGTAGGCCGGTGGGAGTGCGAGAGAAGCGAGGAACGAGGATGCGGGTGCATGTCCACAGGACCGTGATCGAGGGGGCCGCGTGAGCCCCACCAGCAGCCGGGCCGGCTCCGGCGGGCCCGCCGACGGCACCGCGCACGTCCTCGACAAC
>NZ_JBSGDB010000623.1:0-4382 GCF_053602155.1 Streptomyces sp. NPDC004561 | reverse complement strand
GCGCCTCTTCGCCGACTACTTCAGCGTCACTGACCTTCCCGAGGGCTGCTGCACCACGGCTCGCTGCCGCTGTGCCACGTGCGCCGTGCCGCCCGCGCCGCGCACGCGTTCGTGCTCCACGGGCCGCAGGGCCAGGTGCGCACGGGCACCGGAGCGCCAGTGGTCGTCGCCGGGCAGGACGTTGCGGGCGACCCGCGCCACGCGTACGGCGGCGTCCGCGCCGCGCACTCCGGCGCGGACCGTTCCGGCGGCCGCGCCGGCGGCCAGCCCGACCGCCGGCACCGCGGCGCGCCCGATGAGCCGGGGCGCGGCGGGCAGCAGGCGGGCGGCGGCCGTCGGCACCGTCAGCAGATGGACCACTGATCCCTCCTCAGAGCGTGGTGCGGTCGGGCCGTGCCGTGGGGCCGAGCGGGCCGGGCGACGTCTTCGGCGTCGAGGCCTCGGGGGCGCCGGGTGGCTGCGCCTCTCCGGTCCTGGCATGCCCGTGGGTCCCGGCGCCGGTCCGAAGCGCGGCGGTGCCGAGATCGTGCGGGGGTTCGGCGTCCGGCGTCTCCACGGCCGTGTCCGTGTGCCGGGCGGGGCGGGGCTGGGTGAGCCAGACCACGGCCGCGCCGGTCACGGCGACGGGCCATTCCACGACGCCGGCGGCGCCGAGCAGCCCGGCCCCGGCATACGCCGCCATGCGCCGGCCGCGCGGCGAGACCGCGCCGACCTTGTCAAGGGTTCCCTCGGCGGCCCTGCCCACCATCCCGGCGCCGGGGACCCTGCGCAGTGCCGAGGCCGCGCCGCGCAGAGGCGCCGTGAGGGCCGATGACGACTTCTGCTCAGCCATGACTCTCCTCGGGTGATCGCGTTTCGTTGCCCCACCGAGTGCCCGCGACCGCGCTGGTCATCCACCCCTTCCCAGGGAACGCCCCCGACCGCTTCCGCGCCACCCGCGCAGTGCGGGCGCGGGCTCCGTCGTGAAGAGAGCGCTCCCACCCCGCCCGCTCGCCGACCGTGGAACGCCCCGCGCGAAACGTCGCCCGGGCGCGGACGGTGGGCCGGGGCGCGACCGCGCTCCACACGCCGTACGGCGTTCATCCGCGGGGCCGAAGCCCTCACGCGAGCCGACTCACCACGGTGGTCGAGTCCGGCGTCGTCAGGCGTCGCGCTCCCGGCGCCCCACCGACGCGGCCAGTTCCCGTTGATAGCCGGCGTAGGCGGAGCGCAGGGGCTCCCCCGGCCAGTCGGCGGGCAGGAGGACTGGCGGCAGGACGGGGTCGGCGAGCAGATGGCGCACGATCGCCGCGAAGGCGGTCAGCCGGTCGGCCGGGTGCGGGGAGCCGGCCGCGTGGGCGAGCAGCGCGCGGGCGGTGGCCGCCCAGGCGTCCAGCGGCCACAGCCGGGCGACCAGGTCGTGCGGCGGTTCGTCGGGGCGGGCGGTGTACGTTCCCGCCACCCCGGACAGTTCCCGCGGCAACGGCCGGTCGAGGTTGGCCGGGCGCAGCCACACACCCTCGCGGAGTTCGGCCAGCCGCAGGGCGGTCAAGCGGGTGCGCAGCTCGGCGCGTTCGGCGGGGCCGCGGCCCGTCGCCGTGATCACCACCATCTCCCAGTCGCCGCGCCACGCGCGCGTGCGGGGGTGCACGGCGTCGTCCTGGCGGCGCTGGCGGGCCAGCAGCCGGTCGCTGAGCGCGTAGACGGCGTCCCCGCGCCGCAGGTCCCCCGCGGCCACCATCCGGCTCAGCGCGGCGCGCAGCGTGGAGCCCCCGACGCCGAAGGGCGCCACCAGCCGCACGAGGTCCCTCACCGGCAGCTCGGGCGGGTGCACGCCCAGGAGCATGCTCAGCACGACCGACCGGGCGGACAGCGGCCGCAGGCCGGCCGCACCGGGTCCGGCCGACAGGTTCATGCGCATGGGCAGGTACTTTACGTGCGCCCTCTTGTTGCATCATTGCTACAACCGCAGCGAGAGTGCAACATGGCTCGTATGGTCTCGACACCCGCGCAGTCGCGCACGCAGATCCAGCCGCAGCAAGCCCCCTACGAGGGCACGCACGACGTCACCAACCAGGCCCCGCCCCTGACCCCGTACGACGCCTCCGACGACCGGGCCCTGCTGGAGGGCCTGCGCCGGGAGGGCGCCGGGTGGGCCGAGGACGGCATCCGGCGCCTCGGGGCGCACGCCGGCAGCGCGGAGGCGCAGGAGTGGGGCGAGCAGGCCAACCGGTACGAGCCGGTGCTGCGCACCCACGACCGGTACGGCCACCGCGTCGACGAGGTGGAGTTCCACCCCAGCTGGCACCACCTGATGCGCACGGCGGTCGCCGAGGGCCTGGCCGGGGCGCCGTGGGCGGACGAGCGGCCCGGCGCCCATGTGGCCCGCACCGCGGGCGGGCTGGTGTGGGGGCACACCGAGGCGGGCCACGGCTGCCCGACGTCGATGACGTACGCCGCCGTACCCGCGCTGCGCGCGCAGCCGGATCTCGCCAAGGTCTACGAGCCGCTGCTCACCAGCCGGGAGTACGAGCCCGGACTGCGCGTGCCGGCGGAGAAGCCCGGGCTGCTCGCCGGAATGGGCATGACCGAGAAGCAGGGCGGCTCCGACGTCCGGACGAACACCACCACGGCCACGCCCACCGGCGAGCCCGGCATGTACACGCTGCGCGGGCACAAGTGGTTCACGTCGGCGCCGATGTGCGACGTCTTCCTGGTGCTGGCGCAGGCCCCCGGAGGACTGTCGTGCTTCCTGGTGCCGCGCGTGCTCCCGGACGCCAGCCGCAACACGTTCCGCATCCAGCGGCTGAAGGACAAGCTGGGCAACCGGTCCAACGCCTCCTCCGAGCCGGAGTTCGACCGGACCGTGGCGTGGCTGGTGGGCCCCGAGGGGCGGGGTGTGAAGACCATCATCGAGATGGTCAACTGCACCCGCCTGGACTGTGTGATGTCCTCGGCGACGCTGATGCGCAAGACGCTGGTCGAGGCCGGTCACCACGCCCGGTACCGCGGCGCGTTCGGCGCCCGGCTGATCGAGCAGCCGCTGATGCGCAACGTCCTGGCCGATCTCGCGCTGGAGTCGGAGGCGGCGACGACGCTCACGCTGCGGCTGGCCGGGGCCGCGGACCGGGCGGTGCGCGGGGATGCCGCCGAGCGCGGCTTCCGGCGGATCGCCACGGCCGTCGGCAAGTACTGGGTCACCAAGCGGGGCCCGGCGTTCACCGCCGAGGCCCTGGAGTGCCTGGGCGGCAACGGGTACGTGGAGGACTCCGGCATGCCCCGGCACTACCGGGAGGCTCCGCTGCTGTCGATCTGGGAGGGCTCGGGGAACGTCAACGCGCTGGACGTGCTGCGCGCCCTCACCCGTGAACCGGACACCGCCGAGGCCCTGTTCGCCGAACTCGCCCTCGCGCGCGGGGCGGACGCCCGCCTGGACTCGGCCGTGTCCGCGCTCGGGGCCGAACTGGCCGGCACCGACCAGGTGGGCGCCCGCCGGCTGGTCGAGCGGATGGCGCTCGCCCTCCAGGCCTCGCTGCTGGTCCGGTACGCCCCGCACCCGGTCGCGGACGCCTTCTGCGCGACCCGGCTGGGCGGCGACTGGGGGCACGCGTTCGGCACCCTGCCCGCCGGGACCGACCTGGACGCGATCCTGGACCGCGCCCTGCCGGACCGCCGCTGACCCCTCCCCCGGTGGGCGTGCCGGGCCGGTTCGCCGGCCCGGGCGCGCCGCCCTCGCCCGGTGGCCGGTGAGCGCCGACGGATCGCACACAGTCAGCGTGCGGTTCCGCACCGTTGTCAGTCCCGTGGTGCACACTCGCGATCGGGTGGCACTCGTCTGGGGAGGACAACGTGTTCACGGGGATCGACGAGGTCGACTGGGCCTCGCTGCGGCACGCGTACGGCAGCGCCGAGGACGTGCCGGGATGGTTACGGGCGCTGGCGTCCACGGACACCGCCGAGCGGGCGACCGCGCTCGACGGGATGTACGGCGTCGTGCACCACCAGGGAAGGGTGTACGACTCGACGCTGGCCTGCGTCCCCTTCCTGTTCTCGCTCGCGGCCCGCGAGGAGGTGCCGGACCGCGGGGGCATCGTGGAACTGCTGGTCAGCATCGGCGCGGAGAGCGAGGACGGGGACCGGCGCGCGCGGGAGGCGGTGAGCGCGGGCGGCGAGGTGTTCGCCCGCCTCGTCCAGGACCCCGACCCGGTGGTGCGCCGGGCGGCGGCCGGGGCCCTGGTCCGCTTCGCGCACGAGCCCGCACGGGTCCTGGAGCTGCTGCGGCGCCGGATCCGGGCCGAGCGGGACGACCGTGTCCTGCTCGCCCTCACGGAGGCGCTCGGCCTGTTCGCCCGCCGGTACCCCGCGCACGCCGACGGCGCGGTGGACCTCCTAGCCGAACACGT
>NZ_JBSGDB010000622.1:0-4424 GCF_053602155.1 Streptomyces sp. NPDC004561 | reverse complement strand
CAAGGCGGTCACCGTCGTGCCCTCGGCTTCGGCACGTGCGACGAGGCGGGCATGGACCTCGTCGTCGAGCCTGATGTTGATCTGCTTCGTCATACCCCCAGCGTATAGCAGCCCGCTATACACTGGGGGCGGTTTGCCGATCTGTTCCACAAGCGAGGCACCGAGACGCCGTCGGCGCCGCACGTCCAACTCGCCGCCGAGCGTCTGCCCGCCGTCCCCGTCGCCGAGCCGAAGCTGCGACCTACGGCCGGGCGCCGCGTGCTCGGGTCCGGCCCCGCCCCACCGTGCGGTGACTGCGGCTGTGACAGACGTGGTGGCACCGGGCTGTGACGGGCCGCGCCGGCCGACCTGTACTACCTGGGCCCGCCCTCGCGGCACCCCGCCCGGACTCCTCTCCCCCGGCCCGCCCATGCAGTGTGCCCGCGTGTGCTCGTGCACGTGTGCACGCCTACACGCGCGCAACTCCCCGGCCCGCCGACGCGTGCGCGGGTACGACAACGGCGAGGACGGCCGGCCGCCACTCCGGCATCTTGATCAGTCGGGTGATACCCGGCCAACCCGCGCGCACCGCCCCCGCCACGACCACGGCGCTCTGACCAAGCGCTTCAGTCACGC
The DNA here is from genome assembly GCF_053602155.1 of Streptomyces sp. NPDC004561. Classification (NCBI taxonomy): domain Bacteria; kingdom Bacillati; phylum Actinomycetota; class Actinomycetes; order Kitasatosporales; family Streptomycetaceae; genus Streptomyces; species Streptomyces sp. NPDC004561. The sequence continues at coordinate 3,809 of NZ_JBSGDB010000622.1, read as the reverse complement.
CCGATGTGAGTCATCGCCTCAACGGCCGTGTCAGGGTCGTCGTCCGCATAGCGCAGAGAGATCCCGTATGCCTCTGCCGCCCGGGCGACCAGGTTCGTGAATGCCCTGGTGCCGTGCATGTCCCCGGCGTCATAGCCCAGGACAAGGCGTTCACTCGACTGAGGAGCCGTTCGAACCGGCGATTCGTCGTCAGCCTCTAGATGATCGATTCCAAGGGGTTTGGTGATCGCAGGCGGTCAGTGGACGCATGACCGGCTGGCCGCGCATGAACCTGGCTCCACTCATCGGACCCCCTTGGAATCGATCATCTGGGGAACCGTGAGGCGTTCTACCGGCGGACCGCCGAGATCAGTCCGCCGGGCCGCTCCTCGCCCTGCGGCGGGGTGCTGATCGGGCGGCCGTAGGCGGCAGCGCGCTCGCGCAGGGTGTGGCTGTCGGCCTCCCAGCCGTGCCCGGCCAGCCAGCCCACCGGGTCGTCGGGCATCTCCGAGACCCACATGGACGCCGCCGATCCCGGCACGGCGTCCGCGCCGAAGCGCTCGATCACGCCGCGCGAGCCCAACGTCAGCCCCATCCGACTGCCAGCCGCCGACTGCGCGCTGATCCGGGCCAGCAGCAGCTCCACCGCGTCCTCGGGCAGATAGATCAGCAGCCCTTCGGCGATCCACACGGTCGGCGCCGCCGGGTCGTGCCCTGCGGCGGTCAGCGCGCCTGGCCAGTCCTCACGCAGATCCACCGCGACGGTGATCCGCTCGCAGCGTGCGACGGCCCGCTCCTGGCGCAGCACCGAAGCCTTGAAGTCCAGTGGCGCGGCGGTGTCGACCTCGAACAGCCGGGTGCCCTCGGGCCAGTCCATCCGGAAGGCCCGGCTGTCCATGCCGGCGCCGAGCAGCACGACCTGCCGGATCCCGGACGCGGAGGCCTGCTGCAACAGCTCGTCGAGGAACTTCGTCCTGATGACGATGGAGAACGCCACGCCCAGCCGGCGGAGTCTCGCGGCCTCGTCACCGGGCAGCGGCGGCGAGGAGGGCCCCAGGCCGCCGGCGGTGGCGAAGGCCTGTGCCAGTGGGTCGCGGAACAGCGCGTTCTCCCGCTCGGTCTCCACCGCCCGCACCCTGGCCACCCCCACCGCCGTGGCCCACACTCCCGACGGCTGCACCCGCTCCTGCTCATCAGTCACCGCGCCAGCCTAGATGAATCGAGTCCAAGGGGGACTTGATGAGTGGAGCCAGGTTCATGCGCAGGCAGCCGGTCACGCGCGCACTGACCGCCTACGACCACCAAACCCCTGGGAATCGACCATCTAGATCCGCCACACCATCGATCACGTCGGCTCAACGAGTCGTCCACCAGCTCGTCACCGGTCCCAGATCAGAAACAGGTACTCACCTCCGCTCGTACGGAGAGGAGGCCGCCACATAGACCGGGAGTGCCGCCGGAGCGCGGCGGGAGCAATCAGTGAGCACGATGAGCGGCAGCTGCGCGGCGCCCTCACCGTCACAGGCCGGTGCCACGCGCAGCGGCCACCGGCTTGGCACGCTGCACCGCGTGGGCTCCCCGCGGATGACCGACGGGATCCCGTCTACGCCGGTGCCGGGTGCTGCCAGGCCCTGGGGGCCGAACGGGAGGTATCGGTGGATGCCCTTGTGTAACAGTGATCGGTGAGTGCGGGCAGGTCTGAGGGGGCAATGGTGCGGCGTGTGCGAGAGCTTCCGGTTCTGGGGGCGACGAGCATGCGTTCGGCGCCGAAGGCGGCGCCCGTGTGCGTGTACATGGTGGTCTCGCCATCGGACCAGCGGACGACCAGGTCGTCAGGCCAGCCGTTGGAGCCGTAGCTGCCCGCCGTCATCACCGAGTCGTGGGACCAGATGCTGCCGGCCGGAGCCATCTGGACTTCCTTGCCGACTCCGCCAGGGCCGGCCTCCTGGAACTGGGAGACCCTTCCGTCGGACCAGCGCACCAGGGTGTCCCAGTTGTTGGCGCCAGTGAAGTCGCCTGCGGTCACCAAGGTGGCGTCCTTCAGGCGTTCTTCGGCTTCATCAGCCGGTGTTCGCTCCGAAGCCCTTGTCACCGACGGCGGTGTAGTCGGTGACGTGGCCGTCGCTCCAGCGGACCAGCAGGTCAAACAGGTAAGCCCCCTTACCAGCACGGGGGTTCACCGGATGTGAGCAGCCCACCGAATCCGCGAGGCTCGTCCGCATGAAGCAGAACAGAAGTTTACGAGCCGCCTGGCTCACCGTCTCCGCGGCGCTCCTCGGCCTCGCCACTCCGCTGAGCGTCTCCCCTCCCGCGACAGCGGCACCCTCGTCCCCCGCCCTCCACTGGACCCGATGCGCGGGCGACGGGCTCGATGCGCGTCAGCAGTGCGCCTCGCTGAAGGTGCCGATGGACTACGCCGACCCCGGCGGCCGCACGATCGACATCGCCGTTTCCCGGATTCCCGCCGAGAAACCGGCCACCCGGCGCGGGGCACTGCTGCTGATTCCGGGCGGGCCGGGCAACACAAGCCTCACCGACCCCTCCGGGAAGGGTCAAAAGCTGCCGCAGGCCGTGCGGGACCAGTACGACCTGATCGGCTTCGCGCCGCGTGGGCTCGCTCCGTCCACCACCGTCAGCTGCGCCCTCCGGCACGCCGACCTCGCCACGTCGACGTTGCGTCCCTGGCCGGCCCCGGACGGTTCGATCACCGGGAACCTGGCCACCGCCCGTCGGCTGTCGCAGGCCTGTACACGCAACGGGGGCGAGCTGATCCGGCACATCAGCACCCTTGACGAGGTCCACGACATCGACCGCATCCGCGCCGCGCTCGGCGAGCACCGGCTCGCCGCCTGGGGCGTCTCGTACGGCACGTACGTGGGCGCTGTCTACAGCAAGCTGTTCCCGCAGCACACCGACCGCATCGTGCTGGACAGCAACGACGATCCGGATCCCGCCATGGTCGAGCGCGGCTGGCTGCACGCGTACGAGCGCGGGGTGGAGGACACCTTTCCGGAGTTCGCCCGGTGGGCCGCGACCGCCGGCAATCCGGACCGGGTGGCGACGACCGCCGACGAGGTGCGGCCGCTGTTCCTACGCCTCGCCGCCCGCCTCGACCGGGCACCACTCCCCTGGCCGGGCGCCAACCCCCCGGAGCTGAACGGCAACGTGCTGCGCCAGACCATGCTGGACAGCCTCTACGCACCCAGCCGCTTCCCCGTCCTGGCCGAGCTGATGCTGGCCGCCCGGCACGGCACGGTGCCTCCCGCGCCGGCACAGCCGCCGGACCAGGCGCTACAGAACCTCGCCGCGGTCAGCATCGGCACGCTCTGCAACGACGTGGCCTGGCCGACGTCGACGGCCGACTACCGCACGGCCGTCGCCGACAGCCGCCGCCTGCATCCACTCACCGCAGGCATGCCCCGCAACGCGATGGTCTGCGCCGCCTGGCCGTACCCGCCGCGGCGGTCCCCGGTACGGATCACCGGCCGAGGCCCGTCCGACATCCTGCTCGTGCAGAACGCCCGTGATGTGGCCACTCCGCTCAGCGGCGCCCTGAGACTCCGCCGGGCCCTCGGCACACGCGCCGTCATGGTCACCGTCGACTCCACCGGCCACAACGCCTACCTCGCCAACGGCAACGCCTGCGGCGACCGCACCGCCACCCGCTTCCTGGCCACCGGTCAACGACCCGACGGGGACGTGTACTGCCCCTAAGGGGCATGTGTCGGAAGTGCTCTAGTAGTGCTTGGTCAGGTCGGTTGTGGTGGTGCGTGTCCTCTGGGCCCGGTGTGGCGTTGAGTGTGCGTGACTCCGGACGAGATTGCTGTGGT
>NZ_JBSGDB010000621.1:0-4454 GCF_053602155.1 Streptomyces sp. NPDC004561 | reverse complement strand
GCATGTCCGCACTCGGCACAGGTCTGGCTGGTGTACGCCGGGTCGACGAAGACCAGGGGCACGCCGGCACGGCGTGCCTTGTAGGCCAGGAACTGGCCGAGTTGGGCGAATGCCCAGGAGTGCACCGCGGCCCGTTGGGGCTTTCTGAGCCGTACCCTCGACCGGATGCCCTGCAGGTCCTCCAGGGCGATGCCGCGCGAGGTGCGTTCAGCCTCTGCCACGATGCGTTTCGAGATGACGTGATTGACGTTGGCGGCAAACCGCCGCTCGCGCCGCGAGCGCTGCTTCAGCCTGCGCTTGGCGGACTTCGTGCCCTTCTTCTGCAGCTTCGCTCGCAACCTGAGCTGTCGGGCCCGGTACCGGTTGAGTCTCCGGCCTGCGAAGACGTCACCGTCGGATGTCGTCGCGATGTTGACGATGCCGAGGTCGACGCCGAGGAACCCGTCCGGGTTCGCACTGAGCTCGGCTTCGGGAACCTCGCACGTCGCGAGGAGATAGAAGGCGCCGTCGCGTTCGATGAGGTCCGACTCGCCCTGGCGGTACCCTCGCAGGGTCTTGAGCTGGTCTGCGGAACCTGTGAACCTCACCCCCTTGAGCCGGCCCACGGTCGTCCATATGGATACGGTGCCCGCATCGTGCTGCCAACTCAAACACCGATCGTCGTACGGTTGCGCCGCGCCGGCCCGAAACGTGATCGGTTTCGATTCCGCCTGGACCCGCCGCTTGGAACGCGGCTTGCCGAGGTTCCCCGCCGTGATATTCGCGTGCAGGGTCGTGTACGCGTCCCGGACCTTCTTGATCACGTGTTGCGCCGCCTGAGCACCCAGGCCGCGGACCTTGAGTTCCGCGTACGTGTACTTCCGCAGCTCGTACTCACGCGGCACCCCGCGGTCGAACGCGACCTGGGACACCCAGTTCGCGCCGTCATTGCATTCGAGCAGGGTCGATCGCAGCGCGACCGCCTGCTCGGCGGTCGGCAGCAACTTTGCCTGCACGACGATCTTCACGCGACGAACCGTACTCCTCGACACTGACAACGAGCCCGCTCCGGGCTGCAGTTACCAATGTGCAGCACCACCGAGTGTCGGCAATCACTGTCTGGTCGGCCGCGGGACAGGACTCGCAGTGAAACGGCGCCGCTGCGCGGCACCGTGGTCGAGGAGGCGATTCCTCCCGGGCCCGAAGGCCCGGGGTTCCTCGCCAGAAACAGCTGAACACTCCGACCGCAGGCGGGCCGCCCGCTCCAAGAGGGCGGCCCGCCGTCGTCGGGTCGGGTCGTGGCGGGTCAGTGGTAGGCATGGACGACGGCATGGCCCCTGCCGCGGCCGATCATCCACCGGGTGACCGGCGTGGTGAGCACGAAGGCCAGAGCCAGGGAAAGCGCGAGCGACGCCCAGAACAGGAGTTGGCCGAGGCCGGCGTCCATGGCACCGGGGACGCCCACGACGACGGTGTTGTCGATCACTTCCATGACGGCGATGGACACGGTGTCCGCGGCCAGCGCGACCTTGAGCGCCTGCCGGACCGGCAGCCCGGCGCGCAGCACGCCCCGCATGGTCAGCGCGTACCCGAAGACGAAGGCCAGCGCGATGGAGATGACGACGGTGGCCGCGTTGTGCAGGCTGGCGGCGGTACCGATGACCATGCCGAGGACTTCGCCGATGGCGCAGCCGGTGAGGCAGTGGAGCGTGGCCTGTGCGGCCATCTTCCAAGAGGTGCCGGGCGTGTGGTGCCCGTGGTGATCGTGATGCTCGTGCCCCTGCTCGTGCGTGCTGTGGTCCATCACAGGCCTCCCCGTGTCCGGTTCAGGTTTCCACTCGCCTAACGACATACCCCCCGGGGGTATTTCCGGCCAATGAGGAGATCTTGCACGACCGGCAGGAGCGGCCGATGCGCCGACACCTTCCTTTCGAGGCCGCCTTACGCCTGCGCGAGCATCACAAGTCCCCTGACGTGTGACAACCGGCGCGCCCCGTACGCTCCGTGCGGCGCACACGCAGCACTTCGAGTGCCACGGGCGCCAGGGAGACGACGACAACCGCGGCCACCGCGGGCACGAGGTAGGCGTCCGGACGACGTACCGAGTCGCCCAGCCAGTAGCCGCCGAGTACGAGCGACTGCGACCAGATCAGGCCGCCGGTCACTTGCCAGAGGGTGAAGGTCCGCACCGGGACCCCGAGCGCCCCGGCCACCGGATTCAGGACGGTGCGCACTACCGGGATGAACCGTCCCAGCACCACCGCCTTCGCATGGCCGTAGCGGGCCAGCAACAGCTCCGCCCGCTCCACACCCGCACGAAGGCGCTGGTTGCCGAGCCGGGCGAGAGCGGCACGCCCGGCTCGCCGGCCGGTCCAGAATCCGACCTGGGCACCGACGACGGCGCCCGCCGCGGCGCACAGCAGGACGGGCAGCAACGGCAGATGGGGCCCGCTGCGGGCGGTGGAGGCGCACAGCAGCCCGGCCGGAACCAGCAAGGTGTCGCCCGGCAGGAAGAAGCCGACCACGGGCAGCCCGGTCTCGGCGAAGATGCAGAGCAGCACCCCGAACGCGCCGTAAGCGGACAGCAGCCAGGTGGCGTTCACCGTGCCGACCTCGCGCCGATGCCTGGACACAGCGATTCCAGGTACATGGGTCTCGTGTTCCTTCCCCCGCTTCTCACCGCCCGGCACACCCCGTCGCACATACGCGGGCAAGGCAGAGGTCCGCGCACCGGCGGGGAGCTGTCGCCGCCCCGGGCACGGCTCTTATTTCTACATCATGTAGTAGCTTACGGTATGCCCACTCAGCCCACTCCCGACCCGGAGAACGCCGGATGAGCCCTTCGATTCCCCACACCGCCGCCTTCGACGCCGCGATCCTGCTGGATCTGGGCGTCGAGCTGATACTGCCGTCCGTCATGCTGCTCGGGGTGGCGGCCTTCGTCTCGGACACGGCCCGCGAGAAGCTTGCGACCCGCGGCGGTCTGACGATCGCCGCCGCCCTGGCGCTCGGACCGGCTGCCGCCTATGTGGCCTATCGACTCGTCGCCCTCGCCGGGTGAAGCGGGGCATACGGAGCTTCCGAGGCGCGGCCGAAAGAGGCGGCCCTTGCGGCCTTGCCACTCCCCCACGCCTCCGGTTCGCCACCGCCGACGCCGCTGGATGGCCGCCTGTCCAGCAATACCCTGAACACGACCACCCCGGCGCGGCCCGGTCCGAGACGCATGACCACCGGACTCGCCATGTTGCGGAAGGAACGAGATCCGCATGAGTGCACCACCGCTGCCCGGGGTTCTCGGTGACATCGCACCGATCCTGGACCACTGGGGCTACTTGGCCGTAGGCGGGCTGATCTTCCTGGAGGACTTCGGCATCCCCGCCCCCGGCGAGACGATCCTGATCGCCGCGGCCGTGTACGCGGGGGCCGGGCAGCTCAACATCGCAGCCGTGGTCGCCGTCGGCTTCTTCGCCGCCATCCTCGGCGACAACGTCGGCTACCTCATCGGCCGCACCGGCGGACACGCCCTGGTGCAGCGCTACGGCAAGTACGTCCTCCTCCCGCCCGAACGGTACGAGAAGGCCGAGAAGTTCTTCACCCGCCACGGCGGGAAGGTCGTCACCATCGCGCGCTTCATCGAGGGGCTGCGCCAGCTCAACGGCATCATCGCCGGCGCCGCCGAGATGCCCTGGCCCCGCTTCGTCGCCTTCAACGCGCTCGGGGCCGCGCTGTGGGTCGGGCTGTGGGCGGGCGTCGGCTACTTCGCCGGCAACCACATCACCACCATCTACACGGAGGTCAACCGCTATTCGACCTATGTCCTCATCGCCCTGGGCGTGCTGATCCTCGTGCTCGTGGTCCGCGCCGTACTGCGTCGACGGCGTGCGCGGGACTGATCACCCGTCCCGCATCAGGGTCTGCGGGGCACCTGAGCCCGGACGAGCTGCCGGACGGGCGGATCGCGCGGATGACCAGGCGAAGGCCCGCGCGTCGCGCACGTCCGGAGCCCTGACGCGGGTGGAGCCCCGGGTTTGGCGTTCTCCCGTTCATCTCCTACATTAAGTAGAAGTTGGACGGCGATGTGTGTTCTGCCGTCCGTCGAGACGTGCCGTGCGCCCTGTACCGGAGACCGTATCCCCCGCGGCGGCGCGTGGCAGGAAAGGATCCTGGGTGTTCCAGGCCCTCAACCCGCTGGATGCCACCTCGCTGCTGACGACGCTCGGCACCGCAGGTGTGTTCCTGGTGCTGTTCGCCGAGACCGGACTGCTGATCGGCTTCTTCCTGCCCGGTGACTCGCTGCTTTTCACGGCCGGTCTGCTGTGCACGGCCACCCGGAACGGCGTTCACCTCTCGCTGCCCGCCGTGCTGGCCGCCGCCGCGGCAGGGGCACTGCTCGGCGCCCAGGTCGGTCACCTGCTCGGCCGCCCAGCGGCCGAAGGCCTCCGGGTCGTCACCGAAGATCGGCGCGCGGTAGATGT
>NZ_JBSGDB010000620.1:0-4469 GCF_053602155.1 Streptomyces sp. NPDC004561 | reverse complement strand
TGTCCGAGGCGATCCGCTGGGCTCGCGCGGTAGGGCTGCCGGCCGTGCCGCGCTCCGGGCTGGGACACAACTACGCCGGGTATTCGACCACCAGGTCGTCGCCGAACGGTGCGGGCAGCACCCCGGTGCCGGCGGCCATGGCGACCCCGCCGAGGGTGCCCACGGCCATCACCGCGGCGAGCGCGAGGCGCACCGGGCGGCCCCAACGGGGGCGGCGGGCCGGCATTCCGGTACGGGACGGGGCCCCGATGCGGACCAGGCCCACGTCGGATCCGTGCGCGCCGGCACCGGAGCGCCCGCCGGGGGCGTCCTCCGCGAGGGCGGCGGCGGTGCGCTCGGCCTCGGCGGTCTCGCGGGCCTGGCGGAACGCGGCCAGAGCGGCCTGTTCGCCGGGGAGTTCACCGGTGGCGGAGGCCGCCTCCCCGGACAGCGCGCCGAGCGCCTTGGACAGACGTTCGACCTGGTCACGAGCGGAGGCGTCGACGGCTTCCAGCGACTCACCGCGCAGTAGACGTTCCGCCGTCTCACGGTTCAGCCACTTGTACTGCTCGTCGGCCATCACATGTCCTTCTGCGTCCGCGCGCGCGTATGCGTCACAGTCGCGGACGTCACCGCGCCGTGCCGCGGTTCTCGCTGAGGTGGGAGCGCGTCGAGCACACCGGCCGATTCCGGATCGTCGCCGAGCAGCTCCGCGAGCCGCTTCAGACCGCGGTGCGCGGCGGTGCGTACGGCGCCCGCGCGTTTGCCGAGCGCCTCGGCCGCGGTCTTGGCGTCGAGGCCGACCACCACGCGCAGGACGACCGCCTCGGCCTGGTCCTGCGGGAGCCGCGCGATGAGGGAGAGGGCGCTGTCGGTGGCGAGCGCCTCGATGGCCTCGCCGGCGGTGTCGCACTCGGCGGCCCGGCCGGTCAGCTCGGTCTCGTCGCCGCCGATCGCGGGGCGGCGGCCGCGCATGCGTATGTGGTCGAGGGCCCGGTTGCGGGCGATCCGGGCGGCCCAGCCGCGAAAGCGGTCGGCGTCACCGCTGAACCGGTCGAGGTCCCGGGCTATCTGCAGCCAGGCCTCGGAGGCCACGTCCTCGGCATCCGGATCGCCGACCAGCGTGCGTACGTACCCGAGCAACCGCGGTTGCACCGCGCGGTACACCGCACGGAAAGCGGTCTCGTCTCCGTCCTGTGCCGCACACACCGCGGCGGTCAGCTCCGCGTCGTCCCCCAGCACCGCACTCCCTTTAACGCCAGTCTTCGGTCGGCGCGAATGGCACGTTACGGCGTGAAACCGCTCCTCGTCCATGTCTGTAGAAGATGCAACTAACTCGTGACCGGGTTCGGATGTGCGCAGGGTGAGCGCCGGGTGAGGACCGAGCGCGGCCGGGGTGTGACAGAAAACGCACTCACGGCGCTGAAGAGAGTACGGGCCGCCGCGCGGCCCGTACGCGCGACGGCCGGGGCCTCTCCTGTGGGGGGTGGCGGCCCCGGCCGTTGCCATGTCGGCCCCGCACGGGGCATTCCGACCGGGAGCGACCCGGTCCCCTCGACGAACCGGACCGGACTCCTCGGCGACTCGGACCAGGCTCCGCCCCGGCCTACGACGGGGCTGCTCCACGGCCCGGACCAGGCCCTTTCCCGGCCCCGACCAGGCTCCGTCGCGACTTCGGACGGGGCTCCTTCACAGGTCGGGCCGGACTCCACCGCGGCTCACCACGGACGCCCCCGCCACCCGGAGGCGACGCCGTCGCGGCCCGTACCGGTGTCCGGCCGGACGGGCCGGGCCTTCGCCGGGCCGGGCCCCTTCGCCGCGCCGGACCACGCCCCCGTGCCGGGCCGGACCGGCATCCGGCGCCCGGCCGGACCCCGCCGGCCTCGCCCTCTTACCGCGCCCGGCTCACTTCTTACCGTCGCCCGGCTTCGGGTTCGCGGCGGTCGGCCTGGAATCGGTGCCGTTCCGGCCGGATTTGTGGCCGTGTCGGGTGACGCCGTGCTTCGCCTCCTGGGCGGCGCAGTAGGCCGCGACCTCGTCCGTGCCGCCCGCCGCGGTGACGAGCCGCTGCCAGGCCCTCGCGTCCAGGGCATGGCCCCGGACGCCCACCTTCGCGAAGGCACGGCAGTGGGCCAGGGTGTCCCGGGCGGTGGCCGGGTGCGCGGGACGGGCGGAAGGAGCGGTGGATCCGGTGCCGGTGGGCCCGGCGGACGGCTGGACGGCCGCCCGGTGCGGCGCGCTCACGGACGGGTGCGCCGGCCGCGAGGTGGGCCGCGTCGAGCGTCGTACCGTTCGTGGACCCGAGGTCGGCGACGGAGACGCGGCCGTCCGCGGCGACCGTGACCGCGCAGTGCAGGCGGGAGACGTCGGGGTCGTCCAGCGGTACGTCGGCCTCGTCGGAGCGGCCGATGGTGATGCGGCCGCCGTGCAGCAGATGCACCCCGCCCGCGTCCGGGCCCGCGACCACGTGCAGCTGGGTCGGCGCGTCGTCCAGCTCGGGATGGGGTTCGGCGGCCGCGGGGGCGCCCAGGGACAGCACGGCGCCGTCGACCAGCGGGGGTTCGCCGAGCGTGGAGCGGCGCAGGTCCAGCCGGTCGGTGCCCGCGTACAGCACGACGGCCGCGCCGCCGGTGTCCCGGCCGGTGCCGCCGTCCCCGGTGACCGCCCCGGCCAGCGCCGAGGCGACCGCGCCGAGTTCCGTGCCCGCGGGCGCCGTGACCAGCACGTCGCGGCTCGCGGCGCGGCCCCGCTGCGGGGACGGGCCCAGCGGGTCTACGACGGTCAGCCGGATCTGCATCGGCGTCAGCGGTCCCTTCTGCGCGGGTCTGCGCGGGCGCGGACTTCCCCCCACCCCACACGAGCACGTCGGCCAGTACTGGGAGGCATCCTCGCACCTGCCACCGACAGCGCGCCCGGCACCCGGTGAGAAGTGATCTTGATTGGTCGGCTCTGCCCCCAAAAGTGCCTGACCAGGAACACGCGGGCGATCACTTGAGATCGGTCACGTCCGCCTCCCGGCAACCGGCAGTCAAAGACGCGCGTCTTTCCTTCGAACATGCTCGGGAACGCATACGTAGTGCTCCGAAGGGCGGCACTACAGTGGTTGGGGACAACCGGAATGCAGCGAAGCAAGCATCAGCAAGCAGCAGGGAGCGCGTGACGTGCGGCCAGTCGGCAGCAAGTACCTGCTTGAGGAGCCGCTCGGACGCGGCGCCACAGGCACCGTCTGGCGTGCCCGCCAGCGCGAGACCGCGGGCGCCGAGGCGGCCGTGCCCGGCCAGCCCGGCGAGACGGTCGCCATCAAGGTCCTGAAGGAGGAGCTGGCGAGCGACCCGGACATCGTGATGCGCTTCCTGCGGGAGCGCTCGGTCCTGCTCCGGCTCACCCACCCGAACGTCGTCCGGGTCCGCGACCTGGTCGTCGAGGGCGATCTGCTGGCCCTGGTCATGGACCTCGTCGACGGCCCCGACCTGCACCGCTACCTGCGCGAGAACGGCCCGCTCACACCGGTCGCCGCCGCGCTGATGACGGCCCAGATCGCCGACGCGCTCGCCGCGAGCCACGCCGACGGCGTGGTCCACCGCGACCTGAAGCCCGCCAACGTGCTGCTCATGCAGCACGAGGGCCGGATGTACCCCAAGCTGACCGACTTCGGCATCGCGCGCCTCGCCGACTCCCCGGGCCTGACCCGCACGCAGGAGTTCGTCGGCACGCCCGCGTACGTCGCGCCGGAGTCCGCCGAGGGCCGCCCGCAGACCTCCGCCGTCGACATCTACGGCGCCGGCATCCTGCTGTACGAGCTGGTCACCGGCCACCCGCCGTTCTCCGGCGGCACCGCCCTCGAGGTGCTGCACCAGCACCTGAGCGCCGAGCCGCGCCGCCCCTCCACCGTCCCGGACCCGCTGTGGACGGTCATAGAGCGCTGCCTGCGCAAGAACCCCGCCGAGCGCCCCAGCGCCGAGAACCTCGCGCGCGGCCTGCGGGTCGTCGCCGAGGGCGTCGGCGTGCACGCGAACGCCGCCCAGATCGCCGCCGCCGAGGGCGTCGGCGCGCTGCTCGCGCCCGACCCGGCCCCGGCCGCCGTCCCGGGCGCGCCCGGCGCCGCGGATCCCACCCAGGTGCTGCCCACGAACGCGCCGCAGGGGGCGTACGACCCGAACGGCGCCACCAGCGTGCTGCCGCACACCGGCCCCGTCGGCGCCGCCGACCCCACCGCCGTGCTGCCGCACACCGGCGCCGCCGACCCGACGGCGGTGCTGCCGAACACGGGCCCGCAGGGACCGCAGCCCGACCAGCCGCACCCCTGGCAGAACCAGCTGCGCGCCGCCCGCGACCGCAACGAGCAGACGCAGGTCCAGTACCTCGCCCCGGAGGACGACCCGCTGCGCCACCGGCCCCAGCGCCAGGTGGCCCGACCCCAGCACCAGCCGCGCCAGGCCCCGCAGGGCCGCCCCCAGCAGGCGCAGCCGCGCGGCCGGCAGCAGGGGTAC
>NZ_JBSGDB010000619.1:0-4490 GCF_053602155.1 Streptomyces sp. NPDC004561 | reverse complement strand
CTCGCCCACCTCATGCAACGCGCCCCCGCGGCCGGGCCAGGTCACCGGCCAGCCGCGCGATCTCCCGCGCGTCGGCGGGCCCGGACGGATGCCCGAGCGCCCGCAGTTCGGCACAGATCCGCACGGCGGCCCGGACCAGCGCCTCCTCCAGCGCCTCCGGATCACCGGCCGCGTCCAGCACCATGTGCTGCCACTCCGGATCACGGATGCCGGCCGGGTAGCCCGAGCGCTCGTCCAGCAGGGCGTAGTTGTAGGGGATGAGGGAGGCCGTCCAGCCCGAGGCGGCCGCGTGGGTCACCAAGGTGCCGTCGCCTTCGGCCGTCCCCGAGGTGCCCTCGCCTTCGGCCGGTGCCAGCAGGGCCGGGGCATGGAACGCGCCGACGACCACCGCGGCACGCTCACCGTGCGCCGTGGCGGCGGCGAGACGCGACCGCATCCACCGCTCCCGTCGCAGGTCCAGCTCCGGTACGCCTCCCGCAGCCGCGGCCTCCTGACGCAGCGCCCAGCCCGTCAGCAGCGCGGCCCGCCGCAGCGCCTCCGGCGTGGAACCGGGCGCGGCGGCCTCGACCAGCCGGTCCCACAGGTCGTCCCCGGGGCGCCCGGTGAGACGGGAGAGCAGGGCCGAGGTGATTCCCGCCCGGTCCGGGCCGCCGCCGAGGTCCGCGCCTGCGTCCGGCGGCGACGGAGCCGGCGCCGACACCGGCGTCTCGGCGCTCCCGTCCGCGTCTCCCGCCCATGCGCGGTCCGCCAACGGCAGATCGCAGGCGATCACCGGAACGCCGCGCCGGGCGGCCCAGCGTACGGCCGCCAGTTCCGGCGAGAAGTCGGCGAAGGGATAGAACGCGGGGCCGCCCGCGCCGCCCCCAGGAGCGGCGGCGAGGGCGACCGGCGCCCGGGTCTCCTCATGCGCGAGCCAGGGCAGCCACTCCTCCAGCTCGGCGGGGAGCTCCACGAGCACCACGTCGGGCTCGGCCGCGTCGAGCAGCGCGGGCACGGCGGCGGCCAGGGAGGGCGCGTGGTGGCGCACACCGATGAGACAGGGCGCCGCCGGGTCGGTCAGAAGGGCGACGGCCGCCTCAGGAGAGTCGTGCGTGGCAGCCGTGCCGGGGGAGCCGTGTGGGGCGACGGCCGCCTCGGGGAAGTCGTCCGAGGCCACAGCCACACCGTGCGGGTCGTGCACCGTCGGAGCGATGTCGGGGGAGTCCTGCGGCACGGTCGTCAGCCCTCCAGGACCGTGCGCAGGTCCCACAGCGTGCGCCAGGTGGCCGAACCCTGTTCGGCACGGCGCCGGACCGGGCCGTCCCAGTAGCCGCGCAGCCGGGCCGCGTCCGCCGGGTCGTCCTTGTGCACGACACCGAGAAGATGACCCGGCAGCAGCCCGAGCACGTCACGGTCTCCCGGGAAGTAGGCGGCGGCCAGCCCCAGCGCGCCCGCCACGGAGACGGCCTCCGCCGTGCTCAGCACCGTGGACGGCCGCTCCACCTCCCAGCCCTCCGCCGACCGGCCCTCCCTGAGGTCACGGAAGACGGTGACCAGCGCCTCCAGGACCGCGCCGTCGACCTGGAAGGGCGCGCCCGCCCGCTCCACCGACGCTCTCGCCTGCCCGCGGACCAGCGCGGTCTCGGCGTCGAGGTCGGCGATGGGGCCGACCGTCTCGAAGTTGAAGCGGCGCTTGAGCGCGGCGGACATCTCCGAGACGCCCTTGTCCCGCAGGTTGGCGGTGGCGATGAGGTTGAAGCCGGGCGCCGCGTGCGCCAACCCGCCCTCACCGCCCGCCAGTTCGGGGATCGCGATGCGCCGCTCCGACAACAGCGACACCAGGGAGTCCTGCACTTCGGGCAGACACCGGGTGACCTCCTCGACGCGGGCGATCGCGCCGCGGGTCATCGCGGTGAGCACCGGCGAGGGCACGAGGGCCGGACGGCTGGGCCCCTGCGCCAGCAACAGGGCGTAGTTCCAGCCGTACTTCAGCTGGTCCTCGGTCGTACCCGCCGTGCCCTGCACGACCAGCCCACTGGTCCCGCACACGGCGGCCGAAAGCAGCTCCGACAGCATGGACTTGGCGGTGCCGGGCTCGCCGACGAGCAGCAGTCCCCGCTCGCCGGCGAGTGTGACGACACACCGCTCCACCAGCGCGCGGTCACCGACGAACTTGCCCGTGATCTCCAGCCGGCGCGGCAGCCCGTCCGGCACCTCGGCGTCCTCGGGCAGGCGCAGCGCCCGGCCGCCGCTGCCCATCACGAACGTGACGACGGCCCGGGGCGTGAGCCGCCAGGCGGGCGGCCGCGGACCGGAGTCGTGGGCCGCGAGGAAGGCCAGCTCGGTGGCGTACCGGTCCTCGGGCGGGACGATCTGGCGGGTGGTGTCGGAGGCGAGGACGGTCGTCATCGGAGGAAGCCCTTCGAGGGGGTACGGACAGACACGGAAGCGGTGCGGGCAGGCATGGCCCAGAGAGCGGTCCCGGCAGACCTGGCCGCCACAGCTTCGAGCCGGCCAGGCATCACCTGAACACACGCCCCCCTGGTGGAGCCCACGGCGGTGATCACCGGCGCCGCCCCCTTCGGGTCGCGCGGGTCGTCAGTTCCTCGTACGCCGGGGCGTCGCCCGTGCGGACGCGGTCCCAGGCGCGGGCGAACAACTCCGGCACGGGGAGCAGCGGTACGGCGCGCTGATGGGCGGGCACCGGGTACAGCCCCTCCTTCCAGGTCTCCACCGGCAGCGCGGGCGACTTCAGGTCGCGCCAGCCGCACGGAAGGAACAACGTCCGCCCGGCACGCGGCCGTTTGGCCTCCACGACCAGATCCGTCGCGGCCAGCTCGGCGCGGGCCTTCTTCAGGCGCGCCGGCTTCCAGCCGGTCCAGCGGGCGCAGTTGCGGTCCGTCGGGTCGGGCAGGGCCAGCAGCTGCAGATAGAGCGCGGCCGCGTCCTCGCCCAGACCGTGCGCCGCGGCCACCTCGGCGACCAGCGCGGGCACACTGACGGACGGGTCCTGCGCGTACCCCGAGGGGCCCTCGGCGCCGACCTCGACGGCGCGGCCCAGCCGGTCGCCGAGGAGCGTGCGCAGGGCGCGCAGACCGGCTCCGCGCTGGGGTCCGACCAAGCCCTCCAGCAGCCCGAACACGGCGTCGTCGGGCCCGGACAGCGCGGCCGGCCTGATCAGGACCGTCTCCGCGTCGCGGTACCAGGGGCGCAGCACGATCGCCTCGGTGACCCGGGTCAGGCCGTGCGCGTCGGCGCCGCCGGTCGCGGGCAGCCCGTACACCTTGCGCAGCTCCACGGCGGTGGGGCCGCCCTTCTCCGTCATCTCGACGTCCAGTCCGAGCAGCAGCTCCGGGTCGGACATCCGGCGGCGGACGGCGGCCAGACCGCCGGGGAGCGCGGAGCGCAGCGGGTGGCCGTAGGGCAGGCCGTAGGCCAGCGCGGCGAGTCCGTCGAGGGCGTTCGACAGGGCGTACCGGCCGGGCATCGCCGCCGGGTCCTCGGGTGTGAGATTGCCGTCCTTGTCCGGCCGCAGGACCGTGGTGCGGCTCAGCCACGGCGTGCGGGACGGGTTGAGCACGTCCTCGGCGTGTCCGTGACCGAGCCCGGCCAGCTCGGCCCTGACGTCCTCGGGGACGCGGACCAGCGAGCCGAACCGCTCGGCCCACACCCGGCCCGCGCCGTCCGCGTCCGGCCCCGTCGTCCACAGGGCGGCCGGGTCCGCGGGCAGCAGCGCGCCGAGCAACGACGTCCGTCGCTTCGCGTCCAGCCCGTGCAGCAGGGCGTTGCCGAAGTCCCGCTGCCGGGGCTTGAGTCCGATCGTGGCCAGGCTCTCGGCCGAGGGATCGTGCGGCTGCCCGGCGAGCAGCACGGCGGCCTGCACGGGACCGAGCCCGCCGCCGGTCGCCGCCACCAGCGCCGCGGGCGCCTCGGGCTGCCAGGGCGCGGCGCCCTTCTCGCGGACGAGGCGGGTGACGGCGGCCAGGTCGTCGGCGGAGATCGCGGGGTCGTAGTCGGCTTCCGAGCCCAGGGTGAAGTGGGCGACCGCGCCGAACGCACCGGACGGATCGTGGTCCAGCGCCAGCCAGTTGACCCGGCCCCGGTGCAGGTCGACGTTCTGGCAGCCGAGGATCACCACCGTGCGGCCCGCACGGCGCAGCACCTGCCCGGCGCGCTGCTGCTTGTCGTGCGGTTCGCTCAGCACGACCTTCCGGAGCGTGCCGCCGGCGGAGACGAGCGGGCCTTCGGCGAGGGCCTCGAACAGCAGGAGCAGCGGCTCCCGTTGGGCATCGGTCAGGGCCGGTGAGGCGGCCCGGTAGGCCAGCGCGCGCAGCAGGCCCAGCGCGGGCGGCCACACCATGCCGATGTCCGGGACGGTGTGCTCCTCGCCGCGCCAGCCGTCCCCGAGGGCTCCCAGCCGCTCCCGGTCGGGCAGCGGCTTGCCGTCGGCCGGACTGCCGCGGCGGAGGGACTGCCGCTGGCCGAGCGGGTCGCCGTGCTCTTCCGGGCCT
>NZ_JBSGDB010000618.1:0-4495 GCF_053602155.1 Streptomyces sp. NPDC004561 | reverse complement strand
TTCGTCCTGGACCCGCCGGCCGAGCCGACGTTCCTGGTGGGCTACGCCGCGCTGCCCACGGCCCGCATCACCGAGGGCGTCGCCCTGCTGGCCACCGCGGTGCGCGAGGCGCGGGGGCGGAGCTGAGCCTCACGGGCGGTGCGGCGGCGTCCGGTGCCGCCTCGGGTCCGTGAAGAGGGGCCGGCGGAAGCGGTCGCGCTGCGCGTACGGCACCGTGCAGTCGAAGTGCGCCTTCGCGGTGCGCCCGTGATGTCCGGGTGGTCCTCGGCCGGCTCCATCTGCAGCTGCGCCTCCTGGCCGATGATCGTCTGGTGCATCAGCACGTGGTTGAGCACCGAGCCGAGCGCGTACTTCGCGGTGCCGCCGCTGGTCACCGCGGCCTCCACCGCCTCCGAGACGGCGAGGCCCAGGCTGCCCGGCGAGTCGGGGTCGGCGGCGAGCGCGTCCCGGCCGGCCTGGGTCAGCTCGCTGGGGCTGGCGGTGATGGTGGCGCCGTAGGTCTCCATCAGGCCGCGGCGGTAGGGCTTCTGCTGGTAGCTGACCTTGACCATGTAGACCTCGCAGACGAGGCCGAAGTACCGGCAGGCGAGGGACAGGGAGCTGCCCCACTGCCCGGCGCCGGTCTCCGTGGTCAGGCGGGCCACGCCGGCCTGCTTGTTGTAATGGGCCTGCGGGATGGCCGTGTTGGGCTTGTGGCTGCCGGCCGGGCTGACGCCCTCGTTCTTGAAGTAGATCCGCGCCGGGGTGTACGAGAGGTCGGTGGTCCACATGGTCCGGTTGGTCCGGAGGGCCCTGGTGGCGGTCGGTCGGGGTGGTCGGCGGTTCGGGTCGCGCCCAGTGGATCCGGGTGGTAGGTGGTCCGGGGGGCGGTCGGTCCGGCAGGACGCCGGTCGCGGCACTAGGTGCCGACCGGGGCCGGGGCGGGCTCCGGCGGGCGGGCAGGGGCCGTGGGCCGGGTCCGCAGCACGGCGTAGGCGGCCATGCCGACGAGGGGTGCGGCGAGCAGGGCGAGGAAGACGGGCCGGTGGCCCTGGGCGGTCCACAGGGCGCCGAGGCCCGCGGGCACCGCGAGCCGGGCCAGCCCGAGGACGAAGCCGTTCAGCGCCATGAAGCTGCCGACCCTGCGCTCGTCGACGTGGTCGGCGATGTACGTGGGCACGACCACCGAGGCGATGATCTCGCCGAGCGTCCAGATCACCGTGGACAGCAGGATCGCCGGCAGGGAGAAGCCTACGACGATGACGGCGAGGCCCGCGGCCCACAGCGCTCCGCTGATGAGCAGCAGCAGTTTGGTGCCCTGGCCCTGCATGCACTTCTCCACGGCGAGCCCGAGGCCGACCACGACGACGCTGTTTACGGTGTAGACGACGCCGACCAGTCCCGCCGACTCGTGCAGGACCGTCGTGACGGCGAGCGGCAGCGCGTACTCGAGGCCGGTCAGCGGCACCACGTAGAAGAAGGACACCAGCACCAGGAGCAGGACGTGGCGGTGGCCGAGCGGACCCGAACGCGCCTTGTCCTTGCGGCCCTTGACCCGGTCACGCCGCTCGGACGACACCCACAGGGCGATCATCGCGGCGCACACCAGGCCGGCGATGATGTCGCCCGCGAACATGACGTGGTAGGAGTACGCCGCCGCGAGGCCTCCGAGCAGCGGGCCGATGCCCATGCCGAGGTTGTTGCCGATGTAGCTCACCGTGTAGGCGAAGGGCCGCTGATCGGGCTCGGTCAGGTCGGCTACCAGCGTGTTGGACGCCGGCCCGAACATGCCCATGCCGACCAGGGCGACGAACAGCAGTCCGGCGTACGTCCACGGCGGCCAGTCCAGCACGGCGAGGCCGAGATAGCCGCCGGCGTTCAGCAGCAGCGCGGTGAGCAGGGCCGTACGCCGGTCGCGCAGGAGCCCGCTCAGCAGGCTGCCCGCGAGCAGGCCGGTGCTGCCGACGGAGATCAGCAGGCCGGCCTCGCCGGGGCTGAGGTCCCTGCCGCGCACCAGGTAGACGGCGAGCAGCGGGAAGACGAACATGCCCGCGCGGTTGATGAAGGAGGCGAGGAACAGCACCCGCAGCGCGAGCGGGAGTGCCCTCAACCGGGTCAGCCACGTCATCGCTGGGCCTACCCGCCCGCCGTCGCGGCGACGGACTCGGCCGTGCCGCCGGTGACCTCGGCGGCCTCCGTCTCCACGCGGAAGGCGTCCCGCACCGCCTTGAAGCGGGCCCGGATGTCCTCGAAGTCGGTGCCCTCGCAGACGTACCAGCCCAGGACGTCGTTGGAGGCGGTCGGCGGGGCCAGGACGTCGCCGACCTGCTTCCACACGTCGGCCTCCAGGACCCCGTCCAGCTCCACGAGTTCGGCCGGGGTGGTGATGGCGGTGATGTGGCCGTACCGGCCGGAGGTGAGGTACTCGGTGCCGATCTCGGGGCCCGGCCGGGCCTCGGTGCGGTGTGCCGGGTCGAGCTCCAGCCGGCACCACTCCCCCGCGAGATTGATCCCGCGTCCGGCCTCGATCGCCGGGACGATGGAGCCGCCGCCGGCCCGCGCCCCCGCCTCCCCGAACACCACGTCGCCGTCGTCCAGCAGGAAGAACTCGGCGTGCACCACGCCGGTGTCGAGGCCGAAGCCGCGCAGCACCACCGTGTTGAGGTCCAGGATGCGCTGCTCCCCCACCGACAGGTCGTACTTGCGGGAGATGGTGTCGCCGGGCTCGTTGCGGTACTCCAGTACGGAGTAGGTGTAACGGGAGAGCTGCGCGAAGACCGCTTCACCCTCCTTGAAGAGCGAGTCGACGTGGTACTCCTTGCCGCGGATGAACTCCTCGACCCGGTACTCGTGCCGGTCGTCGCCCATCTCCTGCCAGACGCCCCGCAGTTCGGCGGGGCCGTCCACCCGGTAGGTGCGGCCGCAGGCCCAGCCCGCGTACGGCTTGACGACGATCGGGTAGCCCACATCCTGGGCGAACTCCATGACCGCGCCGATGGTGTCCGGGCGGCAGGACCTTGCGACCCGCACGCCCAGTTCCTCGGCCCGGCGGTGCATCACGTTCTTGTCGCGGA
The DNA here is from genome assembly GCF_053602155.1 of Streptomyces sp. NPDC004561. Taxonomy (NCBI): domain Bacteria; kingdom Bacillati; phylum Actinomycetota; class Actinomycetes; order Kitasatosporales; family Streptomycetaceae; genus Streptomyces; species Streptomyces sp. NPDC004561. The sequence continues at coordinate 1,442 of NZ_JBSGDB010000618.1, read as the reverse complement.
AGTTGAGCGCCTGGTCCGGGGTGAGGCCGGGGATGCCGTGGTCGCGCCGGGCGCGGCCGGCGGGCAGCACATCGCCCTCGAACAGCGGGAAGATGCGCTCGATACGGTGCCGGGCGACGATCCCGTCGACGGCGGCACGCACGGCCGCCACGTCGTCCAGGTCGGCGTGGTACTGCGCCAGGCCCCCGGCCTCGGGCGCCTGCCACCCGGTGGGCAGCAGCACCACGGTGGCCACGCCGAGGTCGTCGGCGGCGGCCACGATGCTGCGGAACTGGGCGGTGTAGCGCCCGGCGGCCGGCCGGTAGATCACCAGGATCGAACGGTTCATGTCCTGCTCCTCATCCATGAGTGGGGCCAGGTTCAGCGGACCGGCGCGGCCGACAGCGTGCCGAACAGCTCCACCCGGGAGGTGGCGCCGTCGAGGATCCGCGGCGGTTGCGGGGCGGCGCCGAGGCCGGTGAGCGCCCCCGTGAGCTGTCCGAGCGTCCGCTCCACCTCGGCCCGGCCGCCCTCGTGCACCGATTCGACGGTGAGCAGGAGCCGGCGCCGTCCGAGGTCGGACTTGACCAGGTCGCCCTGGCGCCAGTTCCAGCGGCGCGAGTGGGCGCGGCCCTGGTCGTCGGCGTAGACGACCTCGCCGGGCTCGGGGTGCTCGGGGGCGTCGGGTGCGCCGAGCGGCAGGTAGACCTCGCTGCCGACGGCGGGCCGCACGGTCAGCTCGGCCTCGATGCCGCCCACGTCGCAGGAGGCCACGGGCAGCCGGCTCTCCAGGGACACCGCGTTGCACAGGTCCACCAGGGAGTTGATGCGCGGCAGCCGGTCTCCCCTGGCGACCCTGCGCAGGATCGACTCTGCGGCGCAGGGGAACCGGTTGGGATGCACGCCCATCTCCCGGTAGGCGTCCCGCCAGGCCGAGACGGAGGGCAGGGCGGAGACGTCGGCCTTGGAAAGGCCGGCGCTGTGCAGGGCGTCCTCGGCGGCGGTGAGCCGGTCCGCCACCTGGGGGGCGTCCGCGACGACGCCGACGTCCGGTACGGCGATCAGGCCGAGGACGTAGCCGGGCACACGCTCCCACACGCGCGCGTCGACGCCGACGCTGAGGGATCGGGTGTCCGAGTGGGGGCGGGGGCTTTCCATGGGTGTGTGGTCCTTCGTTTCCGGGCTTCGGCCGCCCGTGCCGGTCACTGGCGGTTCCTTGTTGACGGGTCGACAGTAGGGAGCGGACGGGGTCTCGGCGGTGGCCAATTACGGGGTAATGCGTGAGGCCACTTGCCGGGTGCGGCGGGTCCGGCTGGCCGGGCGCGGAGGTTCCGCCGCGCCCGGCCAGGCGCGCGGATTCCGCCGTGCCGGATGTCCTGGTTGCTCGCTCCATCATATAACTTCGAGAGCCTAACTATTACAGCAACACTTTCGCTGAGCGAACTACTTGTCTCAGCCACCCG
>NZ_JBSGDB010000617.1:0-4500 GCF_053602155.1 Streptomyces sp. NPDC004561 | reverse complement strand
GCTGCTGCGCCGGGGCGACCTCACGGTGACCGAGGTGTGCCTCGCCGTCGGCTGTACCTCGCTCGGCTCGTTCAGCGCCCGCTGCGACTGTTGTTCCCGTGAACGGCACGGGAGACCGGGCCGGGAGCGAGGAGAGGTGCCCGGAGTGGCTTATCGGGGACCAGGCGCACGCCTCACGGTCGGGCCGCAAGGCCCACGCAGGTTCAAATCCTGCCCTCTCCGCACGGCGGTGGGGAAACACCTGCGGGACCTCACCCGGTGGTGAAGTCCCGCAGCTGGTCCTGGGAGCCGTTGAACCGGTCGTGGTCGCCGACCGTCTTGCCGGTCGAGGTGTACTGCCACATGGTGTACGTCGACCAGCCGGACGGGAGCGTCCCCGCGGTCGAGGCGTAGCGGGCGATCCACAGCGGATTGCTCTGGGCGAAACCGCCGTAGTCGCCGGTGCACTGGCTCCACCAGCTGGTGGCGGTGTAGATGACGGCGTCGCGGCCGGTGCGGGACTTGTAGCGGCTGAGGAAGTCGCGGATCCAGGAGACCATTCCGCTCTTGGACTTGCCGTAGCAGGCGTCGCCGTACGGGTTCCACTCGATGTCGAGCACGCCGGGCAGGGTCCTGCCGTCCTTGGTCCAGCCGCCGCCGTGGTCGACGAAGTAGTCGGCCTGGGTGGCGCCGCTCGTGGTGTCCGGGGTCGCGAAGTGGTACGCGCCGCGCATCATGCCGACGTCGTACGAACCGCCGTACTGCTGGGCGAAGGAGGGGTTGGTGTAGGACGTCCCCTCGGTGGCCTTGGTGTACGCCCACTTGGTGCCGGCCGCCCAGAGGGTCGGCCAGTCGACGTTCTCCTGGTAGCTGGAGACGTCCACGCCCTCCGTCTGGCCGGCGCGGGAGTTGTTGAGCGGGGATTCGGCGCTGTCGTCGGATCCGTCGTGGGCGAGGACGCCCATGCCCATGTAGGCGCTGCCCCGCACGGGTATCGCCTGACCGGACCGGGGGACGGCCGCCGGGGCGGACAGGGAGAGGACAAGGCCGGTCAGCGCGCCTGTGACTGCCAGGCGCGGGCGGCCGCGATGAGGAAATCGGGAGCTTCGCACGCCATCCATCTGACCCGGGGTCGGGCCGGACCGCACTCCGGGTTCCGCCCAACGAAGCCATCTCTGCCCGGCTTTGGGCCATACGGGTGGCCGACCGCGGATCGGCCGGCCGGGGGACGCGCCGCTCGGGAGCGCCCGCGGCCGGCCGGCCGCCGGTCAGCCGTCGATGCGGTGCTGGGTCCAGAAGGACGTCAGGTCGGTGCTGGTGGCGGCCTGGGCGGCGGCCTTGAACTCGGCCGTCGTCGACACGCCGTACCAGTGCGCGGCCGCGTAGTCCTTCAGCAGCTTGGTCATGGAGGTGTCGCCGAGGACGCGCCGCAGGTCGTGCAGGGCGCACTTGCCGTAGCCGTAGACCACGGTGGAGTAACGGGAGGAGTGCGCGTCCCAGTAGGCCATGGAGCCGGTGATCTTCTCCGCGCCGGAGGCCCAGGAGACGCTGTTCCAGCAGTTGGTGCCCGTCTTTCCGAGCGCGAGGTCGGTGGCGTAGTCGGCGAACGCCTCGTCCAGCCAGGGGCTGTTGTACTCGTCGTCGCCGACGATGCCGTACCACCACTGGTGGCCGATCTCGTGGGTGAGGGCGGTGCTGCTGACGAGGTCGAGGACGAATCCGGGGTACTCCATGCCGCCGAACCAGTAGTTGTTGTCGAGCACCGCGTCCAGCTCGCCGTACGGGTAGGCCCCGAAGCGTGCCGCGTGGGCGTCCACGGCGGACTCGGCGGTGCTGAGCATCGACTGGGCGCTGGAGGAGCCGATCCCCGAGACGGAGTAGACGTTCACCGCGACGCCGGCGGACGAGGTGCCGGAGACCTTGGTGAAGGGGCCGGCGGCCCAGGCGAAGTCGCGGACCTTGGCGGCGGTGGCCGTGGTGACGGTACGGCCCCCGGAGCCGGGGGTGTCGGTGGAGGTGCCCGTGGCCGGGACCAGCAGGCCGCTCGGGTGGTCGAGGGTCACCTTGAAGTCGGCGGCCAGGGAGTAGAAGGACTCGCCGTTGTCGGTGTAGGGGTCCAGGTGCCAGCCCGCGCCGTCGCGCACCGCGAGGACGGGCAGGGCGTTGCCGATGAAGCTGTAGGCGCCGTCGTGCCCGAAGCGGTCGGCGCCGCTGGGCACGGTGATGCCGAGGTCGAAGCCGATCGTGGCGCTCTGCCCCTGGGCGAGGGGGGCCGTCAGGTCGATCTTCAGGGCGGTGCAGGCCACGGTCGGGGCGTTCGCGGTGCCCCCGGTGACGTTGGTGACCCGGATCGGCATCGCGTCGCAGGTGCCGTGGTAGTTGTCCCACAGCCGCAGGTAGACCTCGTTCAGCGGGCCGGCCGAGGCGTTGGTGAAGCTCGCGCTCTCGTGCCCGGTCCAGACCGTGCCGCTCGTGTCACTGCTCAGGTTCACGGTGTACGAGGGGGCGGCCGGGGTGCGGGTGGTGTCGGTGGGCGGGGGCGCGGTTCCGCCGGAGGTGTCGAGGGCGATGTCGTCCAGGACGAAGCTGGTCTGGAGGCTGGAGTCCTCCGTGCCGGTGAAGGACAGGTTCACGGTCCGGCCGGCGAAGGCCGACACGTCGATCGACTTCTGGACGTAGCCGGTGTTCTTGTCGAGGTTGGAGTACGTGGCCAGCGTCGTGCCGCCGAGCTTGGCCGTGAGCCTGTCGTAGGCGGTGGACGAGGTGGTCTCGGCGGTGTCGATGTGCAGCCAGAAGGTGAGGGTGGCGGTGCTGCATCCGGCGGGGACGGTGACGCTCTGGGTGAGGGTGTCGGTGTGGGTGCTGCCGACTCCGTCCAGCCAGGCGTAGGAGCCGCCGCTGTGGGCGCTCTGCCCGGCGCGGCTGGTGATCACCGTGGACGAGGAGGGGGTCCACGCCGATGTCCCGCTCTCGAAGCCGCCGTTGGTGACCACCTGGGCCGGAGTGCAGGTGGCGGCCGCGGGCGCGGTGGCCGGGCGGGCGGCGGCGGGAGCTCCGGGGAGGGACAGTGCGGCCAGCGCGACGACGGTGAACACACCGGCGCCGAGGGCCTTGTGGGGGGTCGTTCTCACACGTTACTCCTTTGCGGCGGCCGGGATCCCGGCCTGCTCGATGACCGCCCGGCCGGCTGGGGTACGCCGGGGCGGCCGCGGATCGGACGTGCGCGATCGCTGTGCTGAGGAGCCGGTCGCGCCCTCATGGGGTCAGGGCGGCGACTGCCGAAAGGGTGACAGATTTGACCGGGGCATGCCAGAAGCGTTCCGGGAAGTGAGTGGCGTGCGCTCCGGATGTTCGCGGCGCAGGGGCGCGGCCGGATCCTCCCGCGTACGGAGGATCCGGCGGTACGCGCCGGGTCGGGGCGATGCCGCTGCGTCAGGCGGTGCGCAGCGTCATGAAGACGGCCCGGAGACGGGAGCCCTCGGGACCCGCCCAGCCGCTCGCGACATGACCGGTCGCCGGCCCGGCGGGCAGGGGCGGGTTGTCGCCGGCCGGGCGCAGGACCCGGTGCACATGCAGGGTCCTGCCGCCGGGCACGGCCAGGCGGGTGCCGTCCTCGTCGTCGGCCGGCTCGGGCGTGAAGCCGTCCAGGGTGGAGGGGGCGCCCGTGCAGGAGCGGGTGACCTCCCGGTCGAGGGTGTCGGTGAGGCTCTGGGCCTGCGCCCGGGCCCCGCCCTCGACCAGGGACAGCGACTCGGCGACCAGCACCGGGTCGTGGCAGCCGTCGTAGACCCAGCGCCGGCCGAGCACACCGTGCTCCATCGTGCCGATCAGCGCGTGCCCGGCGCCCTCCAGCGGTGCGCCGCGATAGGTCATCGGCACCAGGTAGGCGGTCCGTTCGGGGCTCGCGCTGTCGGTGGCCACCATGAACTCGATGCCGACCTCGCCCTCGGGGTCGTCCAGCCGGAAGCCGCCGGACTTCTCCAGCACCGGGGCGGCCGGCCCGCCGCGGTACCAGGGGCGGGTGGGCAGCCAGCCGGTGAGCAGTTCCAGCTTCGTGGGCGTGACGGTGGTGTGGTGGATGACGGCCATGCCGGTGATGATCTCCCGTCGTGCGCGCGTGCGGATGCCCCGCTCAGCCTTCCACACCGTCCGTGGCGTCGAGCGCGGGGGTCAACTCGGCCCAGGGGTTGGGGGTTTCGCCGGTCACCGGACCGCAGACCGCCGCGCCCCGCTCGTGCGCGGTCCGCACGGCGAGCGGTACGAGGGCCTCGGGGACGCCGTAGACGAGATGGCAGAGCCGGTCGGGCGGATGGCGTGCGGTCCAGGGCGGCCGGGTGAACGCCGAGACGTATGTGGACCAGTGGCCCTCGAAGGTGACGGTCAGGTCGGCGAGGCGGGCGTACCCGGCGGCCGGGTGGACGCCCGGATTGAGCACGACGGTGCCCGTGCCGAGCCGGCGCAGCTCCCGGACCAGGCGGCGGCAGCCGGGCAGGCCCAGGTACCAGTCCCGGTGCCGCCTGC
>NZ_JBSGDB010000616.1:0-4501 GCF_053602155.1 Streptomyces sp. NPDC004561 | reverse complement strand
GGCGCCGGGTGATGGGCGCGATCACCCTGGCCCGCACCGGCAGCGAGCGGCCCTACAGCGAGGACGACCTCGCGCTCGTGGAGGACCTGGCCCACCGCATCGCCCTGCACGCCGACAACGCCCGCCTGCATACCGAGGTTCAGGCCACCGCGGAACACCTCCAACGCGCCCTGCTGCCCCAGTTGCCGCAGCCCGACCATCTGCAGCTTGCCGCCCGCTACAACCCCGCCCGCAGCGAGGCGGCCGAGGTCGGCGGGGACTGGTACGACAGCTTCACCTTGCCCACCGGCGACACCACCTTGATCATCGGCGACGTCACCGGCCACGACGTACGCGCCGCGGTCACCATGAGCCAGGTCCGCAACATGCTCCGCGGCATCGCCTGCGACCGCCAGGAACCGCCCAACGTCATCCTGCGCCGCCTGGATCTGGCCCAGCACACCCTGCTGGCCACCACCGCCACCTGCATCTACAGCATCATCCACGGCCCCGAGGGCGGCCCGTGGGAACTGAACTACTCCAACGCCGGCCATCTCCCCCCGCTGCTGGTCACCCACGAGGGCGACACCCGTTACCTCAACGACAGCCACGACCTGCTCCTGGGCGTCGACCCCCACCATCCCCGCAGCCAGAGCACCGTTGCCCTGCCAGACCGCTCCACCCTCCTGCTCTACACCGACGGGCTGATCGAACGCCGCGGCGAGAGCCTGGACGCCGGGCTGACCCGGCTGCGCCAGCACGCCGCCGCCCTCGCCCGTGAACCGCTGCCGGTACTCTGCGACGAACTCCTCGCCGGCCTCCTCGCCGAGCGCTACCCCGACGACGTTGCCCTGCTCGCCCTGCGGCTGCCTCCCGCAGGCACCCGCAACCAGTGACGCGCGGCCCCTCGTTCGGCGCCAGATCTCCCAGCGGTCTGGTCCCCCTGCTCCTGCGGGGCTCCGGCGAGGTTGTTCCCTCTCGACGACGCCAGCAGACGCCCTGACCGTAAACGACGGTCAGCGAGCAGAAACTGATCACGAATGCGCACAAACACGCGCCCGGCCGTGCCTGCTGCCTTGAAATCGTCTTGCCCGTCTGCCAGAACTTCGAGGTGCACCGCGAGCCGGTGGGCAAGTCGGTGGGCAAAGGGACCACCGCCGCGGTCATGCTGGCTGACGACCCCACCGGTGACATCAGCGGGAATCAGCCCTGACGGCCGCACACCGCCCGGCGATGCCGCGCCGGGCGTGGTCTCGACTGGTCGTTGTGCGGCTCGCTTCGGGGCGGGGTGAGCGCCGTGTTAGCACAGACCTTCTCCAGCATGTGCTCGTACGCCATCGCGAGCACGTGCTGAAGCGGCGCACGCAGCTGGTCGGACATCACGTGGTGGTTGCCCTCTGCCGCTGGCACCCGGTGCGCGGCTGTGTGCGAGCACCGAGCGCGGTGGCTTGGTCAGGTGGGCTGAGGGCGGCCGAAGAGCAGGTCGTAGCCTGCGGGGAGCTGGAGCAGAACCTGGCCCAGGAGGTCGGGGCCTTCCTGCTGCGCGGCCTGCAGCTTCGCGACGGATTTCGCTCCGTGGCGGGTGTTGGGCACGAAGGCGCCGTCGGAGGTGGCGAGGAAGTTGGCTATGCCCATGTCGATGCCGACCACCGCGCCGGTCGGCTCCAGCGGTTCGGGCCGGGCCTGCTCGGCGGTCAGGATCAGATACCAGCGCCTGCCCTCGCGCCTGACCGAGATCGTCTTGACCCTGCCGACCACCGGCCGGTGCTGGTGCACCTTGACGTGCCCGACGCCTTGGAGGCGCACCCGGGGGACGGGATCGTGCGGGGTGGCGTCCCAGCGGCAGCCGTCGCCGTCCTTCGGGAACTCCACCGTGTCAAACCGCTTGGACGACCTAAAACGCGGATACCCCGGCTTCTCCCCCACCTTCACGCGGCGGAAGAACGCGGCGAACGCCCTGTCCAGACGGCGCAACGTCGCCTGCTGAGAGGAAAAGGACCAACGGCCCTGGCCCGGCGGATCGAAGGCGCGGATGTCCTTGAGCTGGGCGGACTGCCGGCCGTACCGGATCGCCGTCTTCGAGGCGTGCCGCCAGGCGTCACGGCGTTCCTGCAACGCGGCGTTGTACAGGGTGCAGTGATCACGCAGCATCTCGGCGAGCGCACCCGCCTGGCCCCCAGTGGGCCGCATCAGGAACGTGTACGCACGGATCATCCAGCCCACCCCCTCGGTCCTTGTCGTCAACATAGTGCAGGCCACTGACAACGCAGCGAACTTTGGCGCTGCGCGCCTCCGGCACGAGGATGCGTTTCCCTCCCCGGCTGAAGCCGGGGATACCCACGCAAGATCAACGGATGGCAGCCGGTTCGTGCCGCATGGAGTGAGGGCTGCCATAAACTCGCGGACGTAGTCCGTGGGCCGGCAGCACGAACGAGGCGCACCAAGTCCCGTGCGTGCGCAGTGCCGCCAGGAGCAAGCCACGCGCCTGCCCCGGCGTCGGAACCTTCCCACCCGTGCGGTTGCCGGGGCGTTCAGCTGAGGTAGTTCACCCACCCTGGTACGGACGGGTCGTAGCTGGCGATCGACTCAAGAACCAGGGCGGTGAACGCCACCCACTCGTCCTCGGGGGCCCACGCCTCCCCACCATTGGCCTGGGCGTAGAACGGACTGGGTGCCCAGGCCAACAGAATGCGATCCTCCGTCACCTCATGGATCCAGCCGAGGAACTCCCTGCCGTCAACGAGGGCGAAGCCCACCTTGTCAGCGCGTTCAAAGCAGCCGGAGAAGTAGTCGTAGAGCGACTGGTCTTCGAACATTTGACCAGCGTAGCGGTACTGATCCGGGAGCCGCTGCGCGCAGCCGTCCGTGCAGCTCGGCCACCAGTCCGGCCGCCGCCGGCGGGCGAAGAAGGCGTACGCTGCTCGCCTACCGGGTTCCGGGCCACTGGCCGCCAGTTCGAGATCCGGATACCTGGCGGGCTGCGCGGTCCTGCTGGGATGGGCGCTCGCAGCACCTCCGGCGAGTCCACGGCAGGTGTCATCCCGCTGCTCGCCACCGGGCCCGGCAGGCTTAAGAGGGTTAGGCCGTGTTGTGAAAGTCGTCATCAGACCCGGAGGTATTTCGCCAGCTACTTGCACGCGGTGTCCATAGGTCTGGAAGATCGGCTCATGTCCGAAGCTCCTGACATCACGACGGCCTGGCGGCGACTGCTGGAAGGTACTCCGGGCACCCGCAACGGGGATTTTCTGGTCGTCCAAGCGGCACACGCGCAGCCTCGGCTGCGCGCCCTCTACCCCTTCCCAACCCATGGCACGCTGCACTTCCTGCTCGTCGCCCCGCCACCATGGCCCGAGTCGGACGGCGACCGGCTGCCCTTCATCGTCTGTGGTGGACCGCCGTACAAGATCTACACGCCCGGTTACGGCCAGCTCCTTGGCGAGACAGCCACACCTGGAGAAGCAGCCGCGCTTGTGGTGGATCATCTACCGGCAGACGCAGGTCTGTCTGCAGAGGAATAGAGCGTGCAGTGCTGGTCATAGCCACTCGTTGATGGCCGCGACCAGCACCGTCGCTTCGTAGCGGACTGCGAGTTTCTCGAATCTCGTGGCCACGGCCCGGTGGCGCTTGAGCCGGTTTATGCCGCACTCCACCGCGTGGCGCTCCTTGTAGTCGTCCTTGTCGAACTTGGGCGGTCGGCCGCCGCGCGTCCCGAGTTTCTTGCGGTTGCGGACCTGGTCAATCTTCTCCGGGATCGTGCAGCCAATCCCGCGTCTGCGCAGGTAGGCCCGGTTCACGCGGGAGCCGTACGCCCTGTCCGCGCGGACCCTGTCCGGCTTGGTCCGTGGCCGGCCCGGGCCTATACGGGGCACCCGGATGCCCTCAAGGACCGGCTGAAACTGCGGGCTGTCGTGCCGCTGGCCGGCGGTGATCAGCAGCGACAGAGGTTTTTGCCCTTGCTCCACGGCCAGGTGCAGCTTGGTGGTCAGCCCGCCCCGCGACCGCCCGAGGCCATGGTCGTCGGGCTCGGTGAAGACTCCACCGGGAGGCTCCTTCTGCAGTGCCCCTTTTTACGCGCGCCGGCAGCGTGCTGGTGAGCCCGGGCGACCGTGGAGTCCACGCTCACGTCCCACGTGATCAAGCCCTTCGCGTCGGCCTCGGCCTGCAGCTGCACGAAGATCCGCTTCCAGGTGCCGCCCCGTTGCCAGCGTCGGAACAGGTCATAGACACGGTCCCAGGGCCCATACCGTTCGGGCACGTCCCGCCACGGTGCTCCGGTCCGGGTCCGCCACCTTATGCCGTCGACCAACTGGCGACGTGTCCACGTCGGTGGCCGACCCGGCTTCTTGCCCTGCGGCAGCAACGGCTTCAGCTGGGCCCACTGGCCGTCCGTCAGATCACCACGCCCCACGACCCGTGATCATCCACGATGGTGATCCACTTTCACAACACGCCCTAGTGCTGCGTGAGCTTCCCCCGAGATGCGAGGAGGGGTGACAGCGGGTCAGATAGATCTCGTGAGAGG
>NZ_JBSGDB010000615.1:0-4543 GCF_053602155.1 Streptomyces sp. NPDC004561 | reverse complement strand
AGCTACAGACACTCCTCGCCCTCTGGACCGGCGCCTGCCCCACCTGCCACTGCGACATACCCGCACCGATACGGACCTGACCAAGCACTACTAGTTCGAGTCGACCAGCAACACCACCTGGCGAGGCACCGTCCGCAACGCCAGCCAGTTCCCCCTCACGGTCACCGTCAAGGCCGTCTGCGTCCGCCTCCCCGGCGTCTGACCTGGGCGGAACACGCTGATCCATCCCGTCGAGAAGTCGTCTCACCGCTGACACGCCAGCGCCCAGCTTCTCGCGGACCGCCGCGCCGGCGAGCACGGCCCGCTCGTACCGCAACGGCACGCGAAGTATCTCCCCCGGCTCCAGGTCCGAGAGCCGGGGTGTGGCCGGTGTGCCCGGAGGCTGCCGGTCCGGGGCGCTGGTAGTGGTGCGTCGAGTTCCCAGGTGGCGGCTGACTTGGGTGTGAACGTGGCGACGGTGCGCAAGTGGCGCTCCCGGTTCGCGGCTCACCGGCTGGCGGGCCTGGCCGACGAGCCACGGCCGGGCCGGCGCAAGCCGGACCTGGTCCTCACCGATGGTGAGCGTGCGCAGTTGACGCGCTGGGCACGGCAGGCGAAGACCGCGCAGTTCCTGGCGCTGCGCGCGAAGATCGTGCTGCGCTGCGCGGAGGGCGGGACGAACAAGCAGATCGCCGCCGAACTCGGCATCGCGCAGGCGACGGTGAACCGCTGGAGGTCGCGGTTCATCGCGGCTCGCCTGGACGGGCTCGCGGACGAGCCGCGCCCGGGCCGGCCGCCCTCGATCCTGCTTGACCAGGTCGAGGACGTGGTCATCGCGACGTTGGAGTCCACTCCGGGCGAGGACACCCACTGGTCGCGGGCCTCGATGGCCAAGCGCACCGGGTTGTCGAAGTCCACTATCGGGCGGATCTGGAACCTCCCCCTTGATGCGGGCGGGCCGTTCCACCTCTCCACTCCTCGCCCGCCCACCCACGCCCACACCGGCGCGCGGCACTCCTGCCGGTTGCCATGCGCGCCACCCACGTCGTCGTGCTGAACCACGGCCGGCTGATCGCCGCCGGACCGCCGGGCGAACTGAGCTGGAACCGGACGTGGAAGGCGCTGGCCGCCACACGGTCGCGAGGGCCGGGCGCGGATGCTCGACATCGTCTATGAGCTCCGTGACGACCCGCGTGCGATCGGCCGGCGTTCTCGTGCTCACCACTGCGGTGCTGCGCGAGGTGGGCCCTGCAGCGGCCGGCGGACGCGTGGGTCGGGCAGTGACAACAGTGGGCATGGGGTCCGGACGCCACGCCGCGCCGCGCCGCGGGAGGTCATGCCCGACGAGGAGCGACCGGCCCCGTCACACTGACAGCAGGTGTGCCGACGAGACGAGGTGGTCGCGGATGAAGTTCGGAGTATCGACATTTGTCACCGATGAAGGCATTGGCCCCAAGGCGTTGGGACCCGCCCTGGAGGAGCGTGGGTTCGACTCCCTGCTGCTGGCCGAGCACTCGCATATTCCGGTCAAGCGGGAGTCCCCGTACCCGGGGGGCGGTGAGCTGCCGCGGATCTACTACCGGACGCTCGACCCGTTCGTGGCGCTCGCCGCGGCCGCCTCGGTGACCCGTGACCTGCTCCTGGGCACCGGCATCGCCCTGGTGATCCAGCGCGATCCGATCCACACCGCGAAGGAGGTCGCCTCCCTCGATCTGATCTCCGGCGGCCGGGCCGTTTTCGGGGTCGGCGCGGGCTGGAACCGCGAGGAGATGCGCAACCATGGGACGGATCCGGCCGTCCGCGGGCGGCTCATGGACGAACGCATCCGCGCGATGATCGAGCTGTGGACCAAGGAGAAGGCCGAGTTCCATGGCGACTTCGTCGACTTCGATCCCGTCTACGCCTGGCCCAAGCCGGTCCAGAAGCCGCATCCGCCCATCTGGGTCGGGGGCGACAGCGAGCGCGCTTTCGAACGCGTCGCCGCGTACGGTGCGGCGTGGATGCCGAGCGATCTGCCGCTCGAGAAGCTGGGTGAACGCATCGCGCGTATGCGGCGGACGGCCGGTGACCGCCCGTCCGTCGTGGTGTACGCGGGCCGGTACGACCGGAAGGCGCTCGACACCTACGCCGAACTCGGCGTCGAACGCGTCCTGTTGTATCTGCCGACCCTGCCGGAGAACCAGACGCTAGGGACCCTGGACGAACTGGCCGAGGCCACGTCCGGCCACCGGTGACAGCTCGCGGCTGTCGCTGAATAGGAGCTGACCGTGCCGGACATGGCCGAGGACGAGGCGCGCCGCCGGTTCACGACCGCGCGGGTGGCGCGCCTGGCGACGGTGGACGCGGGCCTGCGCCCGCATCTGGTGCCGGTCGTCTTTGCGGCCCACGGCGAGGAGATCGTCACCGCCGTCGACTGGAAGCCGAAGAGGTCGCAGCGGCTGAAACGGTTGGACAACATCGCGGCCCACCCGGCTGTCTGCCTGCTCGTCGACGCGTACGACGAGGACTGGGAGCGGCTGTGGTGGGTCCGCGCGGACGGTGACGCCCGCGTGCTGCCGCCCGGCAACCAGGGCGAGTACCCGGCGGCCGTCGCCCTGTTGCGGGAGAAGTACGCGCCGTACCGGCAGCGACCGCCGACCGGTCCGGCGCTCGTGATCGCCGTCCGCCGGTGGCACGGCTGGCGTGCCGCGTCGGGGGGGTGACCGTACTGGCAGGGGACACGCCGCCCCCGGCATCAGCTTGTCTTTTACAGTAAGTATCTTCAGCGCACCAGGAGATCGATGGCGACCTCCAGTCGTTCGAGGTAGAACTCCCGTGATGCCGCCTGATGCTTGAGGCCGATCGATGCGCTGATCATCGTCTGTGCGACAAGGGGGGCCGCGTCTTGTCCTGACTCGACGGCGATCGCTTCTGTGATCAGTTCCTCGAAACGTCGCGGCGTGGTCTCGGCGATCTCGCCGAGGAGGTCGGGGTTGTCCTCGATGACCGCCGCGACGTCGCGCGTCAGCGGGCCGATGTGGCGGCCCGCCCACTGGTCGAACGCTTCGACGAGGCGCTCTGGAAGGGGTCGGCTGGGGTCGGCCAGGACGTGTTCGACCGCTGTGATGTCCCGCTCCAGGGCCTGGGTGACCGCGGCACGGAACAGAATCTCCTTCGAGGAGAAGAGAAAGTAGAGCCCGGGCCGAGAGATGTGCGCCGCCCGCGCCACCTCCTCCATCGAGGTCTTCCGGTAACCGAATCGCGCGAACGTGACCATGGCGGAGTCCAGAACCATGGTCCGACGGTCGGTATCGGCGACTGTCGACGGTGGGTGGCCGGCATCGGGACTGCTCATGGAACGAGCATACGATCGAGAGTCGTACTATACAAATCAAGTATACTACGTATAGTCACCGCCATGACTACTTGCGGACCCATCTCCACGCCCTTCACCGCCTCGAGTACCGCGGACGAGGTCCTGCGGGGCGTCGACCTCACCGGCGTCCGCGCGATCGTGACGGGCGCTACCTCCGGAATCGGGATCGAGACGGCTCGTGTGTTGACCGCTGCCGGGGCGGATGTGACGCTCGCTGTCCGCAACACGACTGCGGGTGACGCCGTCGCTGAGGCGATCGCGAAGTCGACCGGAGGGATACGGCCCCGGGTCGTCCGGCTCGACCTTGCCGACAGGACCACTGTCACGCGATTCGTTGACGCGTGGGGCGGCCCACTTCACCTGCTGATCAACAACGCGGGCGTGGTCACTGGTGGCCTCGAACGAACACGTGAGGGATGGGAGCTGCAATTCGCGACGAACCATCTTGGCCACTTCGCCCTGGCCAGCGGCCTTCATGACGCCCTGGCTCTGGGAGCGGCCGACCGCGATGGAGCGCGGATCGTCTCGGTCAGTTCGACGGCGCACATGCGTTCCGGCATCGACTTCGACGACCTCCACTTCGAGCGTCGCAGCTACGACCCGCAGATTGCCTACGCCCAGTCGAAGACGGCGAACTCTCTCTTCGCCGTCGAGGCGACCCGCCTCTGGGCGTCTGACGGCATCATGGCCAATGGGGTAAACCCCGGTGGTGTCGCGACGGGACTGCAGCGGAACTTCACAACGCAACAGAGGGAGTCGCTCGACGCGGCCGAAGCCGCCGGAGTGTTCACGTACAAAACGGTCGAGCAGGGGGCTGCCACCAGCATCGTCGCGGCCGTCGCCCCGGAGTTCGCCCGCTCCGGAGGCCACTACCTCGACGATTCACAAGAGGCCTACACCGTGCCGAACGACGCCGACCTCGCGCAGCATCCGCACGGGGTCAAGGAATGGGCGCTCGATCCCGCCGCCGCCAAGCGCCTCTGGACGGTCTCGACCGACCTGCTCCACGCCTGACCTTTCGACGCCACAGCAAGCGGCACCGCCGCCTTCTCGGTTGGTCACCGCACGACCCACAAGGCCGATAGCACGTGGCCTGCGAAGACGGCCACGTCCGACCTGCGTTCCGCGTAATTCGGGGGTTCTGGAGTCCCTACCGGGCTGAAGGTGCAGGTCAGTGGGCTGGAGGCTGGTGACGCGGGCGAATTCGCC
>NZ_JBSGDB010000614.1:3021-4564 GCF_053602155.1 Streptomyces sp. NPDC004561 | reverse complement strand
CCTCGACCACGAGCCCCTGCGGGACGAAGGCCGCCAGCGCGCCGGCGAGCTTGTGCCCGCCCCGCGAGACGTAGTCGGGGTCGCTGTCGTCGGACTGGACGACGATCGCCGCTGCGGTCTCCACCTGGGTGGCCGACTTGGTCGCGACGGTCTTGCCGACGGTGACCCGCCCGGCGGCGATCAGCTGGCCGGCGTGCTCGCGCGAGCGCGCGAGCTTCCGGCGGACCAGCTCCGCGTCCAGACGGCGGCGTGCGACTCCTGCCACGTTCGGTTCAGCTCCTGCTTCGGTACGGCGTCGGTGACGCCGGGTGCGACGGTGGGGGCGCCGGAGGTCCCGGGCGGGCGTCGAGCGCGGTCAGCGCGTCGCGCAGCCCCCGGTGTACATCCTCGTACACCTCGACATGCCCGTCGGTGGCGAGGTGGTCCGCGTCGGCCAGCCGCTCCAGCTGGGCGTCGACCTCGGCGTTGCCGGTGGGCGTGCGCGGGACGTCCATTGGGGCCGGGGCGGCGGAATCGTACTCGGGCTCGGTCTCCGCCGCGGCTTGCGCGGGGGCCTCGGACACGGACTCGCTCATGCCCAGACGCTACCCCGAACCGCTGCGGTACCGTCGGTGGCGATGGCCACGATCGAGGAGTGCCGCGCCGCACTGGGAAAGCTTTCGGACAACATGCAGGGGGCCGAGGGCGACGTCCGCGCGGCGGCCGCCATGGACCGCTCGGTGAGCTGCCACATCACGGACCTGGACGTCACCTTCGCGGGCCGGATGACCGACGGCCGGATCGAGGTGGACGAGACCTATGCCGGGCCGCCGCGCGAGCGGGCGCAGATAAGACTGACCATGGCCGGCGACGACCTGGTGGCCCTGGTGGAGGGCGAGCTGAACTTCGCGACGGCCTGGGGCAAGGGCCGGGTACGGCTGGAGGCGAGCCTGCTGGATCTGTTCCGGCTCAGGAAGCTGCTGTGACCCGCTCGGTGCGGGCCCTGCGCGCGGCCGGAACCACCAGCGGGGTCCCGGTCTCCGGGTCGTCGATCACCTGACAGCGCAGCCCGAAGACCCGCTCGACCAGCTCGGCCGTGACGATGTCGTTCGGGGCGCCCTCGGCGATCACCTCGCCGCCGCGCAGGGCGATCAGATGGGTGGCGTAGCGGGCCGCGTGGTTCAGGTCGTGCAGGACGGCGACCAGGGTGCGGCCCTGGGTCTCGTGCAGCTCGGCGCACAGGTCGAGGACGTCGATCTGGTGCTGGATGTCGAGGTAGGTGGTCGGCTCGTCCAGGAGCAGCAGCGGGGTCTGCTGGGCGAGCGCCATGGCGATCCAGACGCGCTGGCGCTGCCCGCCGGACAGCTCGTCCACGTACCGCTCGGCCAGCTCGGCCACCCCGGTCTGCCGCATGGACTTCCGCACGACCCGTTCGTCCTCGGCCGACCACTGGCGCAGCAGGCCCTGGTGCGGGTAGCGGCCCCGGCCGACCAGGTCGGCTACCGTGATGCGTCCGCGAACTCCATCAGCTTCAGGGCACCCTGCATCGCCGCGTGCGCACCCG
>NZ_JBSGDB010000614.1:0-3011 GCF_053602155.1 Streptomyces sp. NPDC004561 | reverse complement strand
GCCACAGGATTCACCTTCCCTGCAAGGGGGTTGACCATCCCTCGTTGACGATTCAGGCCGAGGGTGCGCGCGACCTTCTTCGCGGGCAGCGACCGGATGGCCTGCCCGTCGAGCAGCACCCGTCCCTCGGCCGGCTTGAGCATCCGCGACAGCGCCCGCAGCAGCGTCGACTTGCCGCACGCGTTCGGGCCGACGATCACCGTGAAGGACCGGTCCGGGATCTCCACCGACAGCTGCTCGGCGATGACGCGCCGGTCGTAGGCGAGGGTGACGTTCTCGGCGGACAGGCGGTTCACAGTGCTCCTAGAGGTGATCGGGTGCGTGTCGCTCATATCCGGCCCGCCCTGCGCTCGGTGACCAGCAGCCACAGCAGATAGCCGCCGCCGAGGACGCCGGTGACCACGCCGACGGGCAGTTGGTCGGCGCCGAAGGCGCGCTGCGAGGCCCAGTCGGCGGCGACCAGCAGGGTGGCGCCCATGCAGAGGGAGGGCACCAGGTTCGGCCCCGGCGAGCGGGTCAGGCGCCGGGCGAGCTGCGGGGCGGTGAGCGCGACGAAGCTGACGGGTCCCGCGGCGGCCGTGGCGGCCGCGGTGAGCAGCACGGCGCAGACCATCAGCACCAGCCGGACGCGCTGCACACGCACCCCGAGGGCGTTCGCGGTGTCGTCGCCCATCTCCATCATCCGCAGGCCGCGCGCGTTGCAGAGGACGAGCGGGACGAGGACGGCGCACAGGGCGAGCAGCGGCCGGACCTGGTCCCAGTCGCGGCCGTCGAGAGAGCCGGTCATCCAGACCACCGCGCGGGCCGCGTCGACCAGGTCGGCCTTGGTGAGCAGATAGCCGTTGACCGCGGTGACGACCGCGGAGACGCCGATACCGACCAGGACCAGCCGGTATCCGTGCACGCCCTGCTTCCAGGCGAGCAGATGGATGACCAGTCCGGTGGCCAGGCCGCCGACCAGCGCGCCGACGGTGACCTGGGCGGCGCCGCCGGACATCAGCACGATCACGACCAGCGCGCCCGCCGTCGAGCCCTGCGACAGGCCGAGCACGTCCGGACTGCCCAGCGGATTGCGGGAGACGGACTGGAACAGCGCGCCGCCCAGGCCCAGCGAGGCGCCGACCAGCAGCCCGACCAGGACACGCGGCAGCCGCAGCTCGTTGACGACGAAGTCCTGGTACGCGGTGCCGTTCCCGGCGAGCGTCCTCAGCACGTCGGCCGCCGGGATCCGCGCGTCGCCGGTGCCGATCAGCGCGACGCCCGCGGCGCAGCCTGCGGCCAGCAGCAGTACGACGACGAGCAGGGCCCGGACGTCCAGGCGCAGGGACAGCCCGCCGGGGGCGCGTACGGCACGGCTCCTGGTGTGTGTCCTCACAGCTGGGCCGTCCTCCGCCGTCGTACGAGAAAGATGAAGGCCGGGCCGCCGATGACGGCGGTGACGATGCCGACCTGGAGTTCCGAGGGGCGGGCCGCGATCCGGCCGACGACGTCGGCGCCGAGCAGCAGCACCGGCGACAGGACCGTGGCGTACGGCAGGATCCAGCGCAGGTCGGGGCCGGTGAAGGAGCGCACCGCGTGGGGGACCATCAGGCCGACGAACACGATGGGCCCGCAGGCTGCGGTCGCCGCGCCGGACAGCACCGTGGCGGCCAGCATGGCCAGGGCGCGGGTGCGGTTGAGGTCGGCGCCGAGGGCGCGGGCGGTGTCGTCGCCCATCGCCACGGCGTTCAGCGGCCGGGCCAGCGCGAGCGCGAGGACCGTGCCGGCCCCGATGAACGGCAGCACCTGCACGATGGTCGAGTCGGTGGCCGAGGCCAGCGAACCCACCGTCCAGAACCGCATCCTGCCCAGGGCCGCGTCGTCCATGATCATCACGGCCTGGAGGTAGCCGTAGAGGGCCGCGCTGACGGCCGTGCCGGCGAGCGCGAGCCGTACCGGGGTGGCGCCCCGGCTGCCGCCGAGGAACCACACCAGCGCGCCCACGGCCGCCGCCCCGAGGAAGGCGAACCACACATAGCCGGTGAGGCTGGTGACGCCGAACCAGGTGATGGCGGTGACGACGGCCGCCGACGCGCCGGCGTTGATCCCGAGCAGTCCGGGGTCGGCCAGCGGGTTGCGGGTGAGCGCCTGGAGCACCGCGCCCGACAGGCCGAGCGCGGCCCCGGCCAGCAGACCGAGGACCGTGCGTGAGAGCCGCTCGTCCACGACGACGTCGCCGTACGTCCCCGAGTCGTGGAACAGGCCGTGCCAGACCTGGCCGGGCGAGAGCCCTTTGGCGCCGATCGCGATGCTCGCCAGGGCGACGAGCACCAGGATCACTACGGAGAGCAGGAGCCCAAGGGCCCGTACCGCCCGGCGGGTTGGGGGCGCGGGGGCGGTCTCCGCGCGCGGTTCCGGAGGACTGTCGACCAACACGAGGTTAGGTTAGCCTACCCTCGCTTACGATCTCGATCCCCGAGCGCAGGAAGCCGCGGCGGCTCAGAGCCCGAGCCTCGCCAGCGCCTTACCGCCGTCCAGCCGGCAGGAGTCGTCGCCGCCCGCCGTCCAGGCCGCCGCGCACAGGGCGCGCAGGCCGTCCAGGGCCTCGCCGTCGCCCGCCAGCTCCAGCCGGTCCGCCCCGGCCGTGGCCGTCCACCCGCCGCAACGGAAACCGTCACCCTTCGGGGTGACATCGGGCTGCCCGGTGAGGAGCCCCCGCAGGTCCGCGTCCACGTACGTCGGCCGGTGCCGCGGTGGCGCGGCCAGCAGCAGGGCCCCGTCGGTGACGCCGGTCAGCACCAGCAGCGAGTCGACCTGGCCGTTGAACGCGCCCTCGATGTCGGTGTCCAGCCGGTCCCCGACCACCAGCGGCCGCTCCGCACCGGTCCGGATGATCGTCTCCTTGTGCATGGGAGGCAGCGGCTTGCCCGCCACCTGCGGCTCCGCGCCGGTCGCGATCCGCACGACCTCCACGGCCGCCCCGTTCCCCGGCGCGATCCCGCGCCCGCTGGGAATCGTCAGGTCGGTGTTGG
>NZ_JBSGDB010000613.1:0-4603 GCF_053602155.1 Streptomyces sp. NPDC004561 | reverse complement strand
AATCGTCCCGTTTCAACCATTTGAGCGACCTGGGTCAGCGCATAGGTGGCGCGGCCGGTGTCGCCGCGGCTGAAACGGATGCCCGTCTGCTGCGCTGCCGGGGCGCCCGCGGCCCGTTCGACCTGTACTACGACACGGTGCTCCCGGCCGCCACCCGGCTCGCCACGCCCCGGCTGCTGCGCCGCTACGACTTCGGCGCCGACCCCGGGTACCCGGGCGAGTACCGGGTACCGCTCGTGCACACCGTGCAGCGCGACGGCGTGTTCACCGGTTTCCAGGGCTACTTCGTGGCCGATCTGTCGGACACCGTCGCCCTGGACATCTCCGGGGACGACGTCGGCGCCGGCGATCCCGCGGCCCGGACCACGTCCGACTCCTGGAAGCACGCGTATCTGCCGGTCGCCGAGCCGGTCGAGGTGCGGCGCGGCGACCGCATCGCGGTCACGTTCAGCCGGCGCGTGCCGAAGACCTGCGCGGACGCGGACGCCTTCGGGCAGATCTACCGCTGGCGCGGCGGCGTCGTCTCCGGGGACGTCACAGTCGCCCGCTTCGACCAGCGTACCCGGCCCGACGAGTGGGCGGCCCTGCTCGACGCGGGCTGACGGCCGCCCTGCCTCAGTAGCCGGACCGCATCTGGGCGTACCCCAGCAGCACGATCACCACGGCCACACAGCCGAGCACGACCGCCGTCGACACCCAGGACGAGCGGCGCGGCTCCCGGGGGCCCGGGTCGGCGCGGAACGGCTCCGGGTTCGGCGGGTTCTCCTTCCAGCGTGCGGCGAGCATCCGGGCCCGCGCCGAGGGCTCCTTGTGCTGGGCGGAGTTCGCCCACCCGTGATCGAACTCCTTCTCCCAGTCGTCCAGTTCAGACATCCCCGTTCAACCTCTCTCGTCCGGTTGGAGTGCAGGAGGATGATCCCCCGAGAGTAGGAAGCCTGGGAAGCGGCAAAGGTTGCCCAGGATGCCGCCGGGTCGGGGCGCGGCTAGCATCAAGAGGTGAAGCCGCACCGAGGGGTGCCCGATGACGTACACCCCTCCTTCTCTTGCTCGTGCGGCCCCCTACGGCCGCGCCGGACTCCGTTTCCGAGGTCGCGGGCCCATCCGACTCGTGCCCGGAAATGCCGCACGAGGGTGGAAGGAAGGTGGATTCCATGAATGCACACCGCGCGAGACGTCTCGCCGCAGTGTCCGCCATCGGCGTGCTGATGACCGGCGGAGCCGTGCTCGGCACCGCAGGCACGGCGTCGGCAGCCACTCCGACCCAGATCGCCACCCAGCGTGGCTGCTTCTTCAACAACTGGTGGGGCGGCAACTGCTTCAACCGCGACAGATTCTTCCGCAACAACTTCAACAACGTCCCCGTCGTCGTGGTCGTGGTGGGCTGACGGAGGTCCGCCCGAACACGGCCGAGGGCCGCCACCCGGAGCGCTCCCGGTGGCGGCCCTCGGTGCCGATCACACGTCGAAGAAGTTTGACCGCTTCCCTCTATATACACGTCGATCCTGCGTGTCCTTGGTTCGGTTCTTCGGGATGACCGGGCTATGCCAGGGACGGCCGATTACTCGGAATGGGTGAAGCTGGCTCACCTTTGGCGACAACGGGGCGACACCTTGGCCTCCCGTCGGCGCTCGCCGTCAAGTGCCACCGCAGTGGCGGCCCAGCACCTCGCGGGGAAGCGAAGGCCGGCCGCCCCCGGGTGCCCAGGACGGGCGGGGGAGAGGATGCGACGCTGGAGTGAGGGGCCCGCGAGTGGAGGTCCGAGAGCGTCTCATCCGGTCCGGGGCCCTCTCCTTCGGCCTGGCGACCATGTCCCGGTGCGGCTCAATGGATGCGACGCGGAATCGTGCGGTCAGGCTGTGAGCCCGCCGGCCGGGGCACCACTCACCGAGCGTCGCCAGGCGGCCTTACCGCGTGGATCCGGCCCGCCGGAATCAGGACCGCGCGACCAACCCGGAAGGCAGGTGCGTCCCATGCGCACGTCGACCCGTATCGCCGGTGCCCTCACCGGCCTGACCCTCACCCTCGGCGGTGCGGTCCTCGCCGCTCCCGCGGCCCGGGCGGACATCCCCGCCTGCGCACAGATGGCCCAACTGGCCGGTGCTACCGCTTCCGGCTCCGTCACAGCGGCCTGCACCCGTGGGGTGGTCGGAGACCTGCAGGGTTGTGTGACCGGGCTGACCGGGGCCGGAGTGGCGGGCGGCGCCGCGACCGGTGCCTGCCGGGCGGCGGCCCACGAACCGCGTTAGAGGACCGCGCATGCCTCTCCGGGGCCGGGCAGTCACCGCCCGGGCGCGTTGCACAGCCAAGCCTCGCGGGCCTCATGCGAAGCGTCCATGCTGAGCGCCTGCGCGCTGCCTGACGGGACCACGCCGGCGATGACTTGACCGGTCGGCGCACCGCTGGGCAACCAGTCCGGCCGGTGCACCCGGCGCGGTGGGTAGGTGGTGACGGCACCCGGTCCACCGTCGGGTGGATCGCCCGCGCCCGTCTCGACACCCCGGCACTCGGGATGGTGGACGCCGACCGTCTCGAAGCCAAGGCCGTCACCGCTTCGAGACGGTCCGCGCCGTCCTGAACGGCCTCGGCCATGTCGTCATGATCCCCACCGTGGAAGAGGTCCAGCAGGTCATCCCGCCCCATCAACCCGTCTGAGCCGAGGCCGACCCCGCCGGCATCGCCGACCGGCACGCGGCCCACGGCCCTCTCCGGGGACCCACGAGACGGCGCCGTAACAGCACGACCAAGGAGCCGACCGGCACGGTGCACCCGCCGGTCGGCTCCGCCGTGCTCCTCGACGACCCCAGGGACGACTCCGTCGTTCGGCCCATCAAGGGCACCGGCTGCAACGCCGAAAGGGACCAAGCGGAGTCGCCCCACCCTCGCGTTCCGGTACGCCTCCGCGCCCCAGGCCGCCCCGATGACGGCGGTCCCGTACCCCGGCCGACAGGCCCGGAGGAGATCCCGCATGCGCGTCTTCCTGCCCCTGACCGCCGTCACCACCGCCGCGCTCCTGCTCGTCACGGTCACCGGCGCGACTCCCGCCGCAGCGGACCGGAACCCCGACGGCACACCACTGGTCAAGGTGTCCCACGGCGACCCGTACGCGAAGTGCACCATCGGAGCGAGGTCCCCCGACAGCATCGTCTACCCGGCCACCGAGGTCGAGCCGTACCTGTCCGTCGATCCGCGCGACCCCAGGCGCGTGGTCACCGTGTTCCAGCAGGACCGCTGGAACGACGGCGGCGCCCGTGGCCTGGCGGCCGGCTGGACCACGGACGGCCACACCTTCCACCGGAGCACGCTGCCGTTCAGCCTGTGCGCCCCCGGTGGCGCGGACTACGAACGGGCCTCCGACCCCTGGGTGAGCACCGGACCGGACGGCACGGTCTACGCCGGCGGGGAGGGCGTCGACTTCGCGAAGAGCACGCGCAGCGCCCTCCTGGCAGTCACGTCCCGCGACGGCGGCCGCACTTGGCGGAACCTCACCACCACGCACGTCGACGAGCAGCCGTTCTTCAACGACAAGCCCTCACTCACCGCCGACCCGATGCGCAAGGGCACCGCCTACCAGGTCTGGAACCGCCTCGACAACGACCCACCCGGCCCCAGCTCCCTCGACGGTCCCGGCTACATCTCCCTCACCCGCGACGGCGGCCGCACCTGGAGCAAGGCCCGGCCGTTCGTCGACACCAGCACCGTGCCCAACACCCAGACCATCGGCCATCTGATCGTCGCCGACCGGCGCACCGGCACCCTGTACGACTTCTTCGACCGGATCACCTACTCCGACGACCTGAGCACCGTCGTCGAAGCCCGCTACGAGGTGGTCACCTCGACCGACGCCGGAGAGACCTGGAGCGTCCCGGTCACCGTGGTCCGGGACACCTCCGTACCGGAGGTCGACCCGAACGACCCCGCCAAACTGCTGCGCGCCGCGGCCACCTTGCCGAGCCCGGCCGTCGACCCCAGGACAGGCACGCTGTACATGGCCTACGAGGGCTCGGACTTCTCCGGTGGACGGTTCGACTCCGTCCAGCTTGTGCGGTCCACCGACGGCGGACGCACATGGGGGACCCCGGAGCTGATCAGCCCCAAGGGCGTTCCGGCCTTCTCACCGTCGATCGCGGTCGCCGAGCGGGGCACGGTCGCGCTCACTTACTACGACCTGCGCTTCCTCAAGCCCGGCAACACCACCACCCTGCCCACCGCCTACCAACTGGCCACGCTGCAGCACGGAAACCCGAAGCTCCGGACCGAACGACGGATCTCGCGGGTCTTCGACTGGCTGCAGGCGCCGTTCGCCGGGGGCTACTTCCTCGGCGACTACCAAGGCCTGGTGGCAGACGGCAAGGGAGTACGGGCGGTGCTCACCGAGACCCACTCCGGCGCACCACAGAACCGTACGGACGTGTACACCAGCAGTCTCCGCACCCGCTGACCGACAGGCGCTCCAGCCAGGTCCGCGCGGCCCGTGGAGTCCCATGAGCATGAATCGGTCGCCCGGAAGCCGGTGCCGAAAAGCCGTCGGCCGGCTCTCCCGTGCTGGGCGGGACTGCCGTGAGCGATGCCGGAGTCATTGGGATGCTTCATGAAGAGCCTTCCG
>NZ_JBSGDB010000612.1:0-4627 GCF_053602155.1 Streptomyces sp. NPDC004561 | reverse complement strand
GGGACCAGGGCGATGTACGCGAACCACCACAGTGAGGGCGCCGGGAACGAGAACACGGGCAGGGCGCCCGCCACGGCTGCGCGGCGGAGCGCTACGCTCCCTTCTCCCGGTTGAGGTAGTTGTAGACGGTGAAGCGGCTGACGCCCAGCGCGCTCGCCACGGTCTCCACGCCGTGGCGCACGGCGAAGGCGCCCCGCGCTTCCAGTATCCGCACGACCTCCTGTTTCGCCTTGCGGTCCAGGTCGGCCAGCGGCCGGCCCTCCTTGCGCTCCATGGCGGCGAGGATGTGGTCGAGGGAGTCGGCGAGCTGGGGCAGGCGCACGGCGACGACGTCGACGCCCTCCCAGGCGAGCACGACGTCCTCGGACCCGGCCTCGTCCGGTGGGATCATGACCCCGCCCATGGCGTCGACCAGCGGCTTCACGGCCGTGATGAAGGGCTCGTCCCCGCTCACCTATCGCCCTCCCCGTCCTGGCCCCCGACCACGTTGACCTGGAGCGAGATCCGGGTGGCGCCGGCCTCCAGGCTCCTGCGCAACAGCGCGTCCACGGCGGTCAGCACACGGTCGGACACCCCTTCGGCCGTGTTGCCGAACGGGCCGACGTCGACGGTGTCGAGCCCGGCCGTCTCCAGGACCTCCCGTGCCGCCACGGCGTGCGCGGGCGCCTCGTCCAGGTCGAAGGGCTCGGTCGTGAACTCCACTTTCAATCGCACGCGCACAACCTAACGCGCGGCACGGATTTCCGGGACGGCCGAGCGGGGACCGGCTGACGGACCCCCCTTGACAAGCGCCGACACCCGACGGCAATCTTCCATTAAGCAGAAACGAACTTCCGTAATACGGAATATCGACCCAACGGAAGGGAGCGCGGCCCGAATGCCAGGTTTTGGATCGAGCACAGCCGCAGACCAGCGCTTCAACGTCAACCTGTCGATCCTCTTCACGGAACTCCCGCTCCTGGAGCGCCCCGCGGCCGCCGCCGCGGCGGGCTTCACGGCGGTCGAGCTGTGGTGGCCCTGGGTCGACTCCCCCACCCCCGAGCGGTCCGAGCTCGACGCCCTGAAGAAGGCGATCGAGGACGCGGGCGTCCGGCTCACGGGGCTGAACTTCTACGCCGGACAGCTGCCGGGCCCGGACCGCGGCGCCCTGTCGATCCCGGGGGAGGAGTCGGAGAGGTTCCGCGCCAACATCGACGTGGTCGCCGACTTCGCCGCCTCGCTGGGCTGCAAGGCCCTCAACGCCCTCTACGGCAACCGCGTCGAGGGGGTGGACCCGGCCGAGCAGGACGCGCTCGCCCTGGAGAACCTGGTCCTCGCGGCCCGCGCGGCCGACCGGATCGGCGCCATCCTCCTGATCGAGGCCCTGAACGGACCCGAGTCGCCGAAGTGCCCGATCGTGAGCGCCCCCAAGGCGATCGAGATCGTGGACGAGGTCAACGCGGCGACGGGCCTCGGCAACGCGAAGTTCCTGATGGACCTGTACCACCTGTCGATGAACGGCGAGGACCTGCCGTCGGTGATCGAGCAGTACGCGGCCAAGACCGGCCACGTCCAGATCGCCGACAACCCCGGCCGCGGCGCCCCCGGCACGGGTTCGCTCCCGCTGGAGGAGCTGCTCGGCCTGCTGCGGAAGGCCGGTTACGACGGCTGGGTCGGCCTGGAGTACAAGCCCGGCGACCGCCCGAGCGCCGAGTCCTTCGCGTGGCTCCCGCGCGAAGCGCGCGCGGCGCGCTGAACCCCCCTGACTTCGCAGAGCAGTAGAGAGGCACCCCCATCATGAGCAACACCCTCCCCAAGATCGCGTGGATCGGTCTCGGCATCATGGGCTCCCCCATGTCCGAGAACCTGATCAAGGCGGGCTACCAGGTCACCGGCTTCACGCTGGAGCAGGAGAAGCTGGACCGCCTGACCGCCGCCGGCGGCACCGCCGCCCCCTCGATCGCCGAGGCCGTGCGCGACGCCGACGTGGTGATCACCATGGTGCCCGCGTCCCCGCAGGTCGAGGCCATCGCCTACGGCCCGGACGGCATCCTGGAGAACGCCCGCCAGGACACCCTGCTGATCGACATGTCCTCGATCACCCCGCAGACCTCCGTGGACCTCGCGAAGGCCGCCCGGGACAAGGGCGTCCGGGTCCTCGACGCCCCCGTGTCCGGCGGTGAGGCCGGCGCGATCGAGGCCGTGCTGTCGATCATGGTCGGCGGCGAGCAGGCCGACTTCGAGCAGGCCGAGCCGATCTTCGAGGCGCTCGGCAAGACCATCGTGCTGTGCGGTCCGCACGGCTCCGGCCAGACCGTGAAGGCGGCCAACCAGCTGATCGTCGCCGTGAACATCCAGGCGTGCGCCGAGGCCGTGGTCTTCCTGGAGAAGTCGGGCGTGGACCTGGCGGCCGCGCTGGACGTCCTCAACGGCGGTCTGGCGGGCTCCACCGTGCTGACGCGGAAGAAGGACAACTTCCTGAACCGCGACTTCAAGCCGGGCTTCCGCATCGACCTGCACCACAAGGACATGGGCATCGTCACCGACGCCGCCCGCAACGTCGGCGCGGCGCTGCCGGTCGGCGCCATGGTCGCCCAGCTGGTCGCCAGCCTGCGCACCCAGGGCGACGGCGGCCTGGACCACTCGGCCCTGCTGCGGGCCGTGGAGCGCCTGTCCGGCTCGCAGGTCTGAGCCGAGCCCCGAGCTTCCGGGCGGCGCCGTCGCTGACACCTGTCCTGTCGCGCCCAGGCGCCGGCGCCGCCCGGATTCTACTTCAACAAACTGTTGACGTTCAGATTGCCCCACTTCTAGGCTCCACTAAGCGGAAGAAGATTTCCGCTGCCACCCGCACGGAAGGTCCACGATGTCGCAGCGCGTGCTCACGACAGAGTCCGGCGCCCCGGTCGCCGACAACCAGAATTCCGCCTCGGCCGGCGTAGGCGGCCCGCTCCTGATCCAGGACCAGCAACTCCTGGAGAAGCTCGCGCGCTTCAACCGCGAGCGCATCCCGGAGCGCGTGGTGCACGCCCGTGGCTCCGGCGCGTACGGCCACTTCGAGGTGACGGACGACGTCACCGGCTTCACCCACGCCGACTTCCTGAGCGAGATCGGCAGGCGCACCGAGGTGTTCCTGCGCTTCTCCACGGTCGCCGACTCGCTCGGCGGCGCGGACGCCGTCCGCGACCCGCGCGGCTTCGCGGTGAAGTTCTACACCGAGGAGGGCAACTACGACCTCGTCGGCAACAACACCCCGGTGTTCTTCGTCAAGGACCCGATCAAGTTCCCCGACTTCATCCACTCGCAGAAGCGCGACCCGTTCACGGGCCGTCAGGAGCCGGACAACGTCTGGGACTTCTGGGCGCACGCCCCCGAGGCCACGCACCAGATCACCTGGCTCATGGGCGACCGCGGCATCCCGGCGTCGTACCGCCACATGAACGGCTACGGCTCGCACACCTACCAGTGGACGAACGCCCAGGGCGAGGCCTTCTTCGTCAAGTACCACTTCAAGACGAACCAGGGCGTCCGCTCCCTGAGCAGTGAGCAGGCCGCGGAGATCGCGGGCAACGACGCCGGCTCCCACCAGACCGACCTGCTGCAGGCGATCGAGCGGGGCGTGCACCCGTCCTGGACCCTGCACGTCCAGCTCATGCCGGCGGCCGAGGCGGCTGACTACCGCTTCAACCCGTTCGACGTGACCAAGGTCTGGCCGCACAAGGACTACCCGCTGCAGCGCGTGGGCCGCCTGGTCCTGGACCGCAACCCGGACGACGTCTTCGCCGAGGTCGAGCAGGCCGCGTTCTCCCCGAACAACTTCGTTCCGGGCATCGGCCCCTCCCCCGACAAGATGCTCCAGGGCCGCCTGTTCGCCTACGCGGACGCCCACCGCTACCGCCTCGGCGTCAACCACACCCTGCTCCCGGTGAACTCCCCGAAGGCGGTCCCGGGCGGCGCCCGGAACTACGGCCGCGACGGCCACATGGCCGTCAACGCCCAGGGCCGTCACGCCAAGAACTACGAGCCGAACTCGTACGACGGCCCGGTGGAGACCGGCCGCCCGCTGTCAGCCCCCCTCGCGGTGTCGGGCCACACGGGCAACCACGAGGCCCCCCTCCACACCAAGGACGACGACTTCTACCAGGCGGGCGAGCTGTACCGCCTGATGTCGCAGGAGGAGAGGTCCCGCCTCGTCGCGAACATCGCCGGCGGCCTCTCGCAGGTCTCCCGCGACGACGTGATCGAGAAGAACCTGGCCCACTTCCACGCCGCCGACCCCGAGTACGGCAAGCGCGTGGAGGAGGCGGTCCGCGCCCTGCGCGAGGACTGATCTAGAGGAACCCGCAAGCAGCGTACGGAGCCTGACGGGAGGTCATGGACTCCGCGCGCGGCCCGCGCGGCACGCCGGACGGCCCGGATGAGGGGTGGCCGTGACGGCGGGTGCGCGGGCAGGGCGAGGACCGCGGCGGCGTGCGAGCCAGTGCGGTGGTGAAGGAACCGAGTGCCCTTCTCGACCAGAGGGAAGGTGCCCCCGGCTCCGTCGCACCCGCCGCGGTCCCACCCAGCCCCTTCCGGGGGGCCCACCCGCCCCGTCCGGCGGCGCGAACGACCTGTCGCGCCCAGCCTCGCGCCGTCGGACGGCCATCACCCC
>NZ_JBSGDB010000611.1:0-4646 GCF_053602155.1 Streptomyces sp. NPDC004561 | reverse complement strand
GGAGCCGCACGGCGCGCAGGAGCCGGTGGCCACGGTGCCCGCCCCCCGCGAGGCCGAGCCGGTCGCCGTACCGGACGCCGAGCACGCCCCCGATGTCGTACAGCACGCGGAGGACCTGCAGACCAGGGCCGCCGACCAGGAAGAGAGCACGGCCGCAGTGGCAGAAGCACGACAGCCCGCCGGCCCGGCCGCGCCCGGCTACGACGACGCCGAGCGCGAGGCCGTCCTGAAGGTGATGCGCGAGCGCCGCGACATCCGCAACGGCTTCCGCGGCGACCCCATCCCGCACGAGGTGCTGCTCCGCGTGCTGGAGGCCGCCCACACCGCGCCCTCCGTGGGCCACTCGCAGCCCTGGGACTTCGTGGTCATCCGGTCCGCCGAGACCCGGCGCGCCATGCACGAACTGGCCATGCGCCAGCGCGACGCTTACGCGAAGTCGCTGCCCAAGGGCCGGGCGAAGCAGTTCAAGGAACTGAAGATCGAGGCCATCCTCGACACCCCGGTGAACATCGTCGTCACCGCCGACCCCACCCGCGGCGGCCGGCACACCCTCGGCCGCCACACCCAGCCGCAGATGGCGCCGTACTCCGCCGCGCTCGCGGTCGAGAACCTCTGGCTCGCCGCCCGCGCCGAGGGCCTCGGCGTCGGTTGGGTCAGCTTCTTCGACGAGCGCGAGATGGTGCGCGCCCTCGGCCTGCCCGAGCACCTGGAGATCATCGCCTACCTGTGCGTCGGGTACGTCGACGAATTCCCGGACGAGCCCGAGCTGATGCAGGCCGGCTGGTCCAAGCGACGCCCCCTGTCCTGGGTGGTGCACGAGGAGACGTACGGCCGCCGCGCCCTGCCCGGAGAGGAACCCCACGACCTGCTTGCCGAGACCGTCGCACAGATCCGCCCGCTCGACGCCAAAGCCCTCGGCGAGGCCTGGGAACGCCAGAAGCGCATGACCAAGCCGGCCGGCGCGCTCGGCATGCTGGAGATCATCTCCGCACAGCTGTCCGGGCTGTCCCGGCAGTGCCCGCCGCCGATCCCGGAGCCCGCCGCGGTCGCGATCTTCGCGGGCGACCACGGTGTGCACGCCCAGGGCGTCACCCCCTGGCCGCAGGAGGTCACCGCCCAGATGGTGGCCAACTTCCTCGGCGGGGGAGCGGTCTGCAACGCCTTCGCCAACCAGGTCGGCGCCGAGGTGTGCGTCGTGGACGTCGGTGTCGCCGGCGACCTGCCCGCCACCCCCGGCCTGCTGCCCCGCAAGATCCGCGGCGGCACCTCCGACATGACCACCGGCCCCGCGATGACCCGCGAGGAGGCCAAGGCGGCCATCGAGGTCGGCATCGAGACCGCCCGCGACCTGGTGGCGGCCGGCAACAAGGCGCTGCTCACCGGCGAGATGGGCATCGCCAACACCACGGCGTCCGCCGCGCTGATCTCCGTCTTCACCGGCGCCGACCCGGCCGAGGTGACCGGCCGTGGCACCGGCATCAACGACGAGACGCTGGCCCGCAAGACCGATGTCGTCCGCCGCGCCCTGGACTTCCACCAGCCGGACCCGGCCGACCCCGTCGGCGTGCTGGCCGCGATCGGCGGCTTCGAGCACGCGGCGATGGTGGGCCTGCTCCTGGGCGGTGCCTCCCTGCGCACCCCGGTGATCCTGGACGGCGTCAGCGCCGGCGCCGCGGCCCTCGTCGCCCGCGCCATCGCCCCCGAGGTCCTCGCGGCCTGCATCGCCGGCCACCGCAGCGCCGAGCCCGGCCATGTGGCGGCGCTCAACAAGCTGGGCCTGCGCCCCCTGGTCGATCTCGACCTCCGCCTCGGCGAGGGCACGGGCGCGCTGCTGGCCCTGCCGCTGGTGCAGAGCACGGCGAGAGCGATGCACGAGGTGGCCACGTTCGATTCGGCGGGCGTCACCGAGAAGTAGCCCGGGGGTGGGGCACAGGCGCCGCGCGGGTGCCCCACTCTCGCCCGTACGCTGAACCCACATCTAAAATGCGCACGTCAGGGCCGCTCCAGAGCCGTAGCGCCCATCTGCATCGCCGGGACGAGGAGCCGCCCCTCATGGCCGAACACCCCGCCTACCCCGTAGGCCTCCGCCTCTCCGGCCGCCGAGTGGTCGTCCTCGGCGGCGGCCAGGTGGCCCAGCGCCGTCTGCCGGCACTGATCGCGGCCGGCGCGGACGTCGTGCTCGTGTCCCCCGGGGCGACCCCCTCGGTCGAGGCCATGGCGGACACGGGCGAGATCTCCTGGGTCAGGCGCCCGTACCGGGACGGCGACCTCGCCGACGCCTGGTACGCGCTCATCGCGACCAGCGACCCCGAGGCCAACACCGCCGCCTCCGCCGAGGCGGAGCGCCACCGCGTCTGGTGCGTCCGCTCCGACGACGCCGACCAGGCCACCGCGTGGACCCCGGCCACCGGCACCAGCGCGGGCGTCACCGTCGCCGTCCTCACCACCGAGGCGCGTGGCCGCGATCCCCGCCACACCGCCGCCATCCGCGACGCGGTGGTGGAGGGCCTGCGCGACGGCACCCTGGTGGCACCCCACCACCGCACCCGCACCCCCGGCGTCGCCCTGGTCGGCGGCGGCCCCGGCGACCCCGACCTGATCACGGTCCGCGGGCGCCGGCTGCTCGCCGAGGCGGACGTCGTCATCGCCGACCGGCTCGGCCCGCGCGACCTGCTCGCCGAACTCCCGCCGCACGTCGAGGTGATCGACGCGGCGAAGATCCCGTACGGCCGTTACATGGCCCAGGAGGCCATCAACAACGCGCTGATCGAACACGCCAAGCAGGGCAAGTCGGTGGTCCGGCTCAAGGGGGGCGACCCGTTCGTCTTCGGCCGGGGCATGGAGGAGGTGCAGGCGCTCGCCGAGGCCGGCATCCCCTGCACGGTCGTCCCGGGCATCTCCAGCTCGATCTCGGTGCCGGGCGCGGCCGGCATCCCGGTCACCCACCGGGGCGTGGCCCATGAGTTCACCGTGGTCAGCGGCCATGTCGCCCCCGACGACGAGCGTTCGCTGGTCGACTGGCCGTCGCTGGCCAAGCTCACCGGCACGCTCGTCGTCCTGATGGGCGTCGACAAGATCGGGAAGATCGCCGAGACGCTCGTCGCGCACGGCAGGTCGCCCGACACCCCGGTCGCCCTGGTGCAGGAGGGTACGACGGCCGCGCAGCGCCGCGTCGACGCGACCCTCGCCACCGTCGCCGCGACCGTACGCGCCGAGGACGTGCGGCCCCCGGCGGTCATCGTCATCGGCGAGGTCGTGAAGGCCGGCCCCGAGCCTGCCGCTTGATCACGCGTAACCCGGGGTAACGCACCCCTTCCCAGCCGTTGGCACCACACCCAGGACAAGGCAGTATCACCCTGTGGCCGATCTCATCACCGTCGAGGATCCCGACGACCCGCGCCTACGTGACTACACGGGCCTGACCGACGTCGAACTGCGCCGCAAGCGCGAGCCGGCCGAGGGCCTGTTCATCGCCGAGGGCGAGAAGGTCATCCGCAGGGCCAAGGAAGCGGGCTACGAGATGCGCTCCATGCTGCTCTCGGCCAAGTGGCTCGACGTCATGCGCGACGTCATCGACGAACTCCCGGCCCCGGTGTACGCCGTGAGCCCGGAGCTCGCCGAGCGGGTCACCGGCTACCACGTCCACCGCGGCGCCCTCGCCTCCATGCAGCGCAAGCCGCTGCCGACCGCCACCGAACTGCTGCGCTCCGCCCGCCGGGTGGTCGTCATGGAGTCGGTCAACGACCACACCAACATCGGCGCCATCTTCCGCTCGGCGGCGGCCCTCGGCATGGACGCGGTCCTGCTCTCGCCCGACTGCGCCGACCCGCTGTACCGGCGCAGCGTCAAGGTCTCGATGGGCGCGGTGTTCTCGGTGCCGTACGCGCGCCTGGAGACCTGGCCCAAGGGACTGGACCAGGTCCGCGAGGCCGGCTTCACGCTCCTCGCGCTCACCCCGGACGAGAAGGCGCGCACCCTGGACGAGGCCGCCCCGCACCGGATGGACCGGGTGGCGCTCATGCTCGGCGCCGAGGGCGACGGCCTGTCCACCCAGGCCCTGGTCGCCGCCGACGAATGGGTGCGCATCCCCATGTCCCACGGCGTGGACTCGCTCAACGTGGGCGCTGCCGCGGCGGTCGCCTTCTACGCCGTCGCCGGTGGCCGGCCGCGGTCCTGAACCCCCGAGGGGCTCCTACTCCCCGGCGCCGGCACTACGCGTCGGCTCGTACCGCTCGGACACCGGCGCGCCCACGGCGACCGTCCGGTGCTCCGCCGGCGCCTGCCGCTGGGGCCGTACTCCGTCGCCGCCGAGGCCGCGGGCCGGGCCCTGGCAGCCCTGCGCCACCGCGATGCCGAGCGCCACGAGCAGCGTCACCACGACGAACACGAACAGCCGCTGCCGCAGCAGCCGCGGATTGGCCGGCCTGAGCCCGCTCCCCGTCGTACGCGGCGCCGGCCGTCTCGCACCCCGTGGAGCGGGACGGCTCCCGCTGCCGGTGCGTGAAGCACCCGGGCGCGAGGGGACGCCACCGCCGCGCGAGGAGCTGCCCCCCCGCGAGGGCACATGGAATTGACGGGGGCCCGCACAAGCAGCGGAGCATGTGGCTTAATTCGACGCAACGCGAAGAACCTTACCAAGGCTTGAC
>NZ_JBSGDB010000610.1:0-4655 GCF_053602155.1 Streptomyces sp. NPDC004561 | reverse complement strand
CCTCAGCACCGGAGCGTCGTGCCTCAGCGGCGATGGCTGCTCCCATGCTGCCGGGGTGAAGGGTGCCACCGCCCCACCGGCTCCCGAGGGCATGACCCGCGCCCGATAGCGCCGCTCAGGCGGTGGACCGGTCCGCCCGTTCCGCCCGCCATGGTCGCGGGCGACCGCCCGGGCGAGTCGTCAGGGCATGACCCGCGCCAGATAGGGAGCCGTCGCACTGGCTTTTGCCAGGGCCACCTCTTCCGGGGGGCCGGCCGCCACGATGCGGCCGCCCCGGTCGCCGCCGCCCGGGCCCAGGTCGATCACCCAGTCGGCGTCCGCGACCACCGTCATGTCGTGCTCGACCACGACGACCGTGTGCCCGGCGTCGACCAGCCCGTGCAGCCGGTCCATCAGCACCTCGACGTCGGCCGGGTGCAGCCCGGTCGTCGGCTCGTCCAGCAGATAGAGGGTGTGGCCCCGGCGGCCGCGCTGCAACTCGCTCGCCAGCTTGATGCGTTGCGCCTCCCCACCGGACAGCTCGGTCGCCGGCTGGCCCAGGTGCAGATAGCCGAGCCCCACGTCGAGCAGCGTGCCCAGACTCCGGGCGGCGGCCGGAACGTCCGCGAAGAACTCCGCCGCGGCCTCCACCGTCAGATCGAGCACCTCGGCGATGTTCCGTCCCCGGTACGCCACTTCGAGCGTCTCGGGGTTGTAGCGGGCGCCCGCGCAGTCCGGGCAGGGCGCGTACGTGCTCGGCAGGAACAGCAGCTCGACGCTGACGAACCCCTCGCCCTGGCAGGTCTCGCAGCGTCCCCCGGCGACGTTGAAGGAGAACCGCCCCACGCCGTATCCACGCTCCCGCGCCTCGTCCGTCGCGGCGAACACCTTCCGTACGACGTCGAAAAGCCCGGTGTACGTGGCCAGGTTGGAGCGCGGGGTCCGCCCGATCGGCCGCTGGTCGACGCGGACCAGACGGTCGACGCCCGCCAGGTCCTCCGTCAGCGCACCGATCAGCGTCGACTTCCCGGACCCCGACACCCCGGTGACCGCGGTGAACGCGCCGAGCGGGAACACGGCCGTCACCTCGCGCAGGTTGTGCCGGGTCACCGGACCGATCTCCAGCCAGCCGCGCGGCTCGCGGACCGCACGCGCCGGCCCGGGCGACTCGTCGAAGAGGAACACGGCCGTCGCCGACCCCTCGACCGACGCCAGCTCGGCCGGCGGCCCGCTGTACAGCACGCGTCCGCCGTGCTCGCCCGCGCCGGGACCCACGTCCACCAGCCAGTCGGCGCCGCGCACCACCTCCAGGTGGTGCTCCACCACGAACACCGAGTTGCCCGCCGCCTTCAGCCGGTCCAGCACGGTCAGCAGCGCCTCGGTGTCCGCCGGGTGCAGCCCGGCGGACGGTTCGTCCAGCACGTACACCACTCCGAACAGACCGGACCGCAACTGCGTGGCCAGCCGCAGCCGTTGCAGCTCGCCCGCCGACAGGGTGGGGGTGGCCCGGTCCAGGCTGAGATAGCCGAGGCCCAGCTCGACCACGGGCGCGATACGGGCCCTCAGGTCCTCGGTGAGGACCCGCGCCGTCTCCGTGCCGCCGGCCGGCAGCCCGGCCAGGTCGGTCAGCGGCAGCGCGGCCAGCTCCGCCACGGTCCGGCCGTCGTACGTCACCGCCAGCGCCTCGGGCCGCAGCCGGCTGCCCCCGCAGACCGGGCAGGGCGCACTGGCCAGAAAGCGCTCCGCCTTGGCCCGCAGAGTGGGCGACTTGGTGTCGGAGAACGTCTTGAGCACATACCTGCGCGCGCTCATGTACGTGCCCTGGTAGGGCCGTTGGATGCGGTTCGCCTCCCGCACCGGATGGACGGTCACGACCGGCTGCTCGTCCGTGAAGAGGATCCACTGCCGCTGCTCGGCGGGCAGTTCGCGCCAGGGCCGGTCCACGTCGTGCCCGAGCGTGTCGAGGATGTCCCGCAGGTTCTTGCCCTGCCAGGCGCCCGGCCAGGCGGCGATGGCGCCCTCGCGGATCGACAGCGAGGGATCGGGCACCAGCAACTCCTCGGTGGTGCCGTGCACTTGGCCCAGACCGTGGCACTCCGGGCAGGCACCGGCCGCCGTGTTCGGCGAGAACGCGTCCGAGTCCAGGCGCTCCGCGCCCGGCGGGTACTCCCCGGCACGCGAGAACAGCATCCGCAGGGAGTTGGAGAGATTGGTGACCGTGCCCACCGAGGAGCGGGAGGTGGGCGCCGAGCGGCGCTGCTGCAGCGAGACCGCGGGCGGCAGCCCGGTGATCTCGCCGACCTTCGGCGCTCCGACCTGGTGGATCAGCCGGCGCGCGTACGGCGCGACCGACTCGAAGTACCGCCGCTGGGCCTCGGCGTAGATCGTGCCGAACGCCAGGGACGACTTCCCCGAGCCGGAGACGCCGGTGAACACGGCCAGTACGTCGCGCGGGATGTCCACGTCGACACCCCTGAGGTTGTGCTCACGGGCGCCGCGGACACGGACGTACGGGTCTTGGGGGCTGTGCATCGGGGGGCCACTCTATCCGCCCCCGAGCGCTAGGACTGTGGAGGGTTGCCCGGGTCCCGGCGGGTGCCGAACTCGTCCCTCATCTTGTCCTGGCCGGTGTCGACCTGCGACTGGTACTTGTTCCCGGTCCGCTGGTCGACGTAGTCGCCGCCCTTGTCGATGCCCTTGTCGGCCATGTCTTCGTGGCCCTTGAGCATGCCCTTGATCTTGTCCATGAAGGACATGGCTGCCCTCCTCGTCGCTTGAGGCCTGCCCTCCCAGCCTTACCGGCGCGGGCCGGTATCGCATCTCGAGCGGGTTCTGTCACCCACCGGCCGACGGCCGAGAGCGCCTGCCTGGCGTCCGGACCGGCCGGAACGCCGGGTGACAGGACGCTACGGCGGGCCCGGCCGCTGCCGGCGGCACTAGCGCCGCGCGCTGTCCT
The DNA here is from genome assembly GCF_053602155.1 of Streptomyces sp. NPDC004561. Lineage (NCBI taxonomy): Bacteria > Bacillati > Actinomycetota > Actinomycetes > Kitasatosporales > Streptomycetaceae > Streptomyces > Streptomyces sp. NPDC004561. Next base: position 1,720 of record NZ_JBSGDB010000610.1, on the reverse strand, counting down.
TGACGAACACGATCCCGTCGCTGTCCGCCAGGTGGTCCGGGTTGAGCGGGGCGTAGCCGAACCAGGGGGACACGCGGGGCGCGGGCCGCTCGTCCCCGAGGGCGGCGGCCAGCCGCGGGGCGTCGATGACGCAGCGCTCCTCAGGGAGCGCGTAGAGGAGTCCTTCGACGGTGTCCGGCGGCGGCGTGTCCACTCCCTGGTGCCGGATCGTGCCGAGGGCCGTGGCCACGAAGGCGTACTCCTCGCCGAGCCGGGCGCTCACCAGCGCACCGGCGCTCCACCACTCCAGCGGCGTCCCGCCCATCCGCGTCGTGCTCCTGTGCCGCTGGAGATGGCCGTTGTGGGCGTGGACGAGCACCGGGCTCCGGGCGGCGACGGCGAGGAGGTTGTGCGCCATCATCTGGTCCCGCACGCCGACCAGCCGGGCCATGCGGGCCGGCGAGGTGTCGGCCATCCAGTGGTGGTAACGCAGCAGGCCGGTCGCGGTCCGCCCGTACAGACACGCCCGGTCCCAGTCGTCCCGCGAGGTCGACGCGAGCAGGTGCGGCATCTGCTCGTCGAGCAGCGCCGCCAGTTCGTCGGCGAGCAGCCGCAGCCGACCGGCCTCGGCCGACCGCCCCACGGACCGGGCCGGGTCCGTCATCGCGGCGGGGTCGGTCCACCGGTCGTCGGTGCCGAGCAGACGGTCGAGGGTCTCCGCGGTACAGGGCAGCAGGTCCGCGTCGACCCGGGCCGAGAGATAGTCGTGGAGCGCGGTGAGGGCCTGCCGGGGACTCGCGGCGCCGGTGATCTCCAGGGGGCCGTCGAAACCGGCGAAGCGGAGCCGCTCGGACGCGGGCCGGCCGTCGTTGTGGTCGCGCATCCAGCGCACGAGCTCGCGGTTGGCCGCGAAGGCGCCCCAGCCGTGGCTGATTCCGTGCTCCATGACCTCGTCGAGGGTGCCCCTGGCCGAGGTGACGTGGTCGTCCACGACCAGGCCCATCATGCAGTCGCTCTCGATCGCGATCGTCCGGTAGCCCTCCTGCTCGACGAGCTGCCGGAAGAGCTCGTTGCGCAGTTCGAGCAGGGTGTCCTCGCCGTGCGTGGGCTCGCCCAGGGCGAGCAGCCGGGGCCGGCCCGGGAGCAGCCCCATGACGGCGGCGGCCTCGACGGCATGGGCGGTGTCCTTGATGTCCGTAGCCATGGCTTCAACGGTATCGTTGAACCTCCGGTTGAGACTTTGCCGCGATATCGTCGGCTCCATGGGGAGAAACCTTCAAAACGGCGGGCGACTCAGGCCGGTTGATCTGGCGCGCGGGCACGGTCTGTCGACGCAGGCGATCAGGAACTACGAGGAGGCCGGCATCCTCCCGGCCGCCGGTCGCACACCCCACGGCTATCGCACCTACACCTCGCTGCACGCGGGGGCCCTGCGCGCGTTCCTCGCCCTGGTGCCCGGCCACGGGCACCGGACGGCCACGTCGATCATGCGGGCCGTGAACCAGGGCGCGGAGGACGAGGCGTTCCGGCTCGTCGACGAGAGCCACGCCCAGCTCCTCGACGACCGGCGGACCCTCCAGGCCGTGGAGAGCGCCCTGCGCGACCTGGGGCCCGCCGCGGGGTCCGGGCCCGACGCGCTGTCCGGGTCCGGCGGCGACGAACTGGCGGCGGGCAGGGCCATGATCGACATGGCCCACCAGCTGCTGGAGACCGCCGACCGCGACGTTCAGGGCATGGACGC